>NZ_AJZM02000292.1 GCF_000272405.2 Vibrio tasmaniensis 1F-187 | reverse complement strand
AACACCTTAATCCTTATTCGTTATATGCGCCTAAAATTTATTGTTTTTCATCAACAACCACTGTCAAACATACTTCATCAGATACTGCATATGTTCGACTAGAGTAACGACTTGATAATTCTCGTAAACCATCACATTCTACATAACTAGAAACATTAGATAAACTTTTTGAATACACACCAAGGGTTAATAATGGAGCAATGACTATAGCTAAACTCACGCCTATTATATTAAACCGTTTATGTGACACCGGGGATTTTAGCCGCTCCATTATAAAATAATATGCAACATAAACGCCTAAAAAGGTACAAGTAACACTTCCCCACAAATTCAAAATACCTACAATTGTAACCACTTTTTCTGGCTCACCAAAAGCAACAAAAAAAGCATCTGATGAAAACCACGCGCCTACAACTGAGAACGATAACCAAAATATAATTTTAAATATAATCATTTCATTAACCTATCAACAGCTTTACTTATATCTTTTGAATAACCATTATTTTCATCAAAAACATTAAGCCCTTGACCAACTAAGAATGATACTGCCGCAAATATTGTTCCCGATAATAAAACAGTCGCTGTTGCTGGTAACATAGTAACAGCTATTGCTCCCACCCCCATAGATACCAGTCCTTTAACTATATCTCCTGATGAGTTACCAACAAACTCAGCTAATGTAGCCTCGTCATTCAATATATAATCCGCGGCATTTATTCCTACAGAAACAATAATTTCAACTCCAATATTAAATCTAATATACCTAACAGCACCTTTCAAATCATTTAAACCTAATCCAGGCTTTGTTGCGTAATTCAGTG
>NZ_AJZM02000291.1 GCF_000272405.2 Vibrio tasmaniensis 1F-187 | reverse complement strand
CACTGAATTACGCAACAAAGCCATCTCAGAAGGGAAGTGACGGCCAGTAAACTTAATAGTCATAATGTTAAAGCTGAAGAATGTTGAGGGGTGAGCATAACCTACCCCCTTGTTTGCGACACAACCCCTGTTTCTTGTGATTAAAATTTGCCGCCACTATATCGCCATTCGGGTACTGGAAGTAAGCGTAACTCCATGATTTTTCGTTACATTAAGTTAGCTTTGAGATTATAGTTTAGAACTTAATGGAGACAAACGTTTTCGTGGCTGGAAGATCGGTGAAACCACCGTCTTCCTTATGGATTGTTGCTGCCGCCTTCTCGATTTCGAACAGGCATATCAAAATACGCCCAGATAGCTGTATATAAAAACAGTATTTAACTATAAGATTATAGGCAAGGTTTGATAGGCAGCGTTAGAAACATGAGGAACGAGCAATGAACTTACTCCCAACAGGCACACAGCTAGGTAAATTGGAACTACTGGAAGTGTATCAAGACGTCTTGGGGCCGAAGTGTTTTTCGGTTAAGAATGAAAATACCCAAAGGTTTATGGTGTATTGGAGTGGGGATTACGACAACGGCCAATGCATTAAGTGGGCTTACATTCCGGTAACCAAGCCATTGCTTGCCAGGTTGCTAAACAAAGAAGTGAGCTTTCACGATGCGTTCCACCGTTCAGATAAGCTATATCTAGCGACTATCTACACAAACGAAGTAGGGAAGCCCGCGAAAGTCGAATTGTTGAATGCTGCGAACAAGCACTCAGTAAACCTACCGCCCGTTGATTTTGAAATCGACCTTGAAGCAGCCTGTATGTTTTAGTTTCTACAAGATTAGTTACGGGCTCCGAAGCGTCTAATTGGACATTAGCAATTAATGAATTACTTCTTGTAAGGAAAATATGCAAGTAGTTAGGCGACAACAATACTTAGCAGGAACTGCGCCTTCATGGATTCAATCTGAATTAGAGGTTAAGACTTCAACACATTTACTTAGGCTTGCTAGAGCTATAGCCATACATTAAGAAATAATATACGGCTATGTTGGAATAGCTAGAAGGCTTTGTTGCGTAATTAAA
>NZ_AJZM02000290.1 GCF_000272405.2 Vibrio tasmaniensis 1F-187 | reverse complement strand
CTCTAGCTCATTTCTGCCCCAAAATCGTTTAGCTCTAATGCTCTATACAATTTCTGGGGCGTGTATTTCCCCTACCAAAACTAATTCGATGGTTGTAACTTAAAACGCAGTCTAGGCCTTAGTGAAATGGTATACTGAGTTTAGCCACCTAATTAAAATGTGATGTATGGTCATATCAAATCCACCATATACAGCTCTAGAAAATCTTCACTGCACCTCTAAACCAATCACAATAAACCTCTCAGCTGTAACTAGGAAGCTGTCGGTGTTTATGATGGATAATTTTTCTTTAAGCTTCCTACAAATCAGTGTAACCTATGTTACATAACATAGATTACACTGGTACTAGCATGGCAAAAGGTGAATCAGGGCGTATAGTCCTCGAAGTTGAACCTGAACTAAAGAAAGCTCTTTATTCCATACTTGCAATGGAACAGCAAACGTTGAAAGACTGGTTCGTAGATAAAGCACAAAGACACATTAAAGAAAAAAAATCCGAGCTAATTCAAAGCTTTTCAAAGGTAGACGATGAAGTTTAAAGCAGATCAAACCTCACAAAAATTGAGAGGTGGCTATTACACACCACAAAATCTAGCTGATTATGTATCAAAGTGGGTGTTAAGCAAGAATCCTAAAACCATACTTGAACCAAGTTGTGGTGATGGTGTGTTTATTCAAGCTATAGCTAATAATGATTATGATGCTAGTATCGAATTATCTTGCTTCGAATTGTTCGATACAGAGGCTTCTAAGGCTCTTGAACGTTGTAAATTGAACAACCTTGGTAATGCCACTGTTACAGAAGGTGATTTTCTTGTTTGGGTGAACGAACAGCTCAAGAAGCAACAACCGATATTTGATGGCGTGCTAGGTAATCCTCCATTTATCCGTTATCAATTTCTTGAGAAAAATTTTCAAGAACAAGCTCAATTGGTCTTCGAGCAACTAGATCTTAAATTTACCAAACACACTAATGCTTGGGTTCCATTTTTACTATCTTCATTAGCTCTTCTCAAAGAGGGGGGACGAATGGGGATGGTCATTCCTTCTGAGATTAGTCACGTAATGCACGCTCAGTCATTGAGAAGCTATTTAGGTCATATTTGCTCTAAGATTGTGATCATCGACCCTAAAGAAATTTGGTTTGAAGATACGCTACAAGGTGCGGTGATTATCCTTGCAGAGAAAAAGAAAGATTCTGATGAACCGTCACAAGGGGTTGGTATCGTAAGTGTTAGTGGTTTTGAATTCCTTAACGATGATCCAGATGTTCTTTTTGACAATACGGTTGGAATCAACGGTGAAACAGTTGAAGGTAAGTGGACAAAAGCGACTCTTGATATTGACGAACTTAAGCTAATAAAAAAAGTAATCGCTCATACTGATGTTCGTAAGTTCAAAGATATAGCCAAAGTTGATGTTGGTATAGTAACTGGAGCTAACAAATATTTTCTTGTGAATAATGAGACAGTTACAACGTATGAGCTAGATAAGTTTTCTCACCCTATGTTCGGTAGAAGCCAACATTGCCCTGGCATCATCTATGATGAACAGCAACATATTGAAAATCAAAATCAAGGTTTACCGACCAACTTCTTATATATAAATGAAGAGTATGAAGATCTATCTGTAATAGTTAAAAGTTACATAGCATTAGGCGAAGTAGAAGAGTATCACAAACGTTATAAGTGCCGTATACGCAAGCCTTGGTTTAAAGTTCCTTCGGTGTACAGCACAGAAATAGGTATGCTAAAACGATGTCATGATGCACCACGCTTAATTCATAACAAAGTTGGGGCGTACACAACGGATACTGCTTATAGAATCACCTCGACTGTTACAACCCCTGAAAACCTAGTTTGTAGTTTTCTGAATCCGCTAACCGCCATAACAGCCGAATTAGAAGGGCGGT
>NZ_AJZM02000289.1 GCF_000272405.2 Vibrio tasmaniensis 1F-187 | reverse complement strand
AATTTAATTACGCAACAAAGCCAGAATACAATCGGTCACTGATACTAAACCTGCACCTCCCACCTCCGAACCAGCACAACAAAAGACTCTATTATGATGCTCTAGAAAGCTCAGGTATAGACGAGTTAATATTAATATCAGGCTAAAGATCTTGGAGAATTGTTCCGCAAATCTCAGAAACAATGCTAGCCATTGAGTGCTACTATCTTCATAGAATTAATATACTAACTATTGGATACCTTATGATTAAGTTCGCTGTAATTGGAACCAATTGGATTACACAGAAATTTGTTCAAGCTGCTCATGAATCACAATCGATGCAGTTGGCTGCTGTTTATTCACGAAATCTGGCCAGCGCGGCGCAGTTCGCCCAAGAATTTGACGTTGAAACGACGTATGACTCACTCGACGCATTGGCAAATGACAACACAGTTGAAGCCGTGTACATCGCTTCACCAAACTCACTGCACTGCGAGCAATCTATCTTGATGATGGAACACGGCAAGCATGTCATCTGTGAGAAGCCTGTCGCATCGAATATTGAAGAAGCAACACACATGTTTGAGGTCGCTCAGAAGAACGGTGTGGTGCTGTTTGAGGCGTATAAATCTCAGTATCTACCGAACTTTGAGCAAGTTCAACTCGGCTTAAAAAAGATAGGCAAAGTGCATAAAGCGCACATCAACTACTGTCAATATTCATCGCGTTACCAGAAATACCTAAACGGCGAGAACCCAAACACCTTCAACCCAGCTTTCTCTAATGGTTCATTAGTCGATATTGGCTTCTACTGCGTAGCCGCGACTGTTGCTCTGTTTGGTGAACCTGAGAATGCACAGGCTTCGGCAAAGCTACTTGACTCAGGTGTGGATGCGCATGGCTGTGCGATCTTCCAGTATCCAGAATTTGATGTAACCCTTGCGCACTCTAAAGTCAGCGACTCTTACGTACCAAGCGAGATCCAAGGCGAACAGGGAGCGATCATCATCGATCACATTGCAGAATGCACCGACGTTAAGATTCGCTATCGTGATGGCACGGTAGAAAACCTTACTCAAGCACAAAGAGAAAACTCCATGAGTTACGAGGCCCAAGCCTTTGCAAACTGCATTGCTGGTGACAAAAGTACACAAGCTCAAGCCAAACTACGTGCTTTAACCGTTGCAAAGTTGATTACAGATATGCGTCAACAAGTTGGTGTCGTTTATCCCGCCGACAAATAACACCCCAAGCATGTTAACCAACTGATTTTTAAGAAATGCCGATTTATGCATAACTAAATTTAATCTTTACGACAAATAACCGGATTAGTTGATTGGGATACCATCTGTTTAAATCCGCGTTCGATATCTGTCGTATTTATTTATTTTATTGAAGGTGTGTAAAGTGTTTTCAGTTGATGATCGCGTTGTTGCAACAAAAGGTGTTGAGCTAGGTGAAATGGTAGTAATTGGCCTAAGTGCTGGTGGTGGCTACGTTCATGTTACAACAGTAGAAGGCGCAATAATGACGCTTACTTACCCTGCAAAAGACCTTAAAAAAGCATAGTTTAACCGCTCCGCTCTTTTAGTAGTCACTCTGCTAAAGGTAACAAAATTGAGGCTTTGGCTGACTTCATTCTTCTGCATTAGAATGAGCAGCCAGAGCCTTTTTTGTGCCCGTGATTTACCCACCAGCTTCCCCACTAATTTACTCGTTACAATAAAGTCCAATCCAACGGACAATAGAATTCAGTAAAGAGTATCTACACTAAATACTTATTGTCTGGTAGTGCATGCTGTTTATTAGTGCTAAGCGTTTACTGGAACTTGGCATTTATTGATGCTTAGTATTCGTAAGAGTTTCTGGTACATTAGCATTATCTTATACTTGTAATGACCATAAATGAGGGAAGCTATGAAGCTTTACATTTACGACCACTGCCCTTTCTGTGCAAGAGTTGCCTACATTGCTCAATCTCTTGGCTTGAATATCGAACTTGTTTCTGTGGATTATGATGATGCCCAAACCCTTATCGATCTGATCGGTAAAAAAATGGTGCCCGTCTTACAGAAAGACGATGGTTCTATCATGGCCGAAAGCCTAGACATCATTGCTTATTTCATGGATTTGAAATCAAATAATGAGCAACGTGAACCTTCAGAGCAGGCTACTCTTTTCCAAAGCCGAACTTTCCCTCTCACTCAACAGATCGGACGCCCACGTTGGTGGAACCTCGACTTGGCTGAATATCGTTCGGCTGGAGCAAAAGAAGCTTGGCGTGTTAGTAAAGAGACCGAAGGCTTTAATTTTGAAGAGCTCTTAGAAAAGACCCCACAATACGTTCAACTGATTAACCCATTGCTGAAAGATGCAGAGCTTCTATTGGAGCTAGAGAATGGTGAATCATCGCTACCTTTGATTGATCAAGCTCTTTATTTCTCAATGCTTCGCGGTTTCTGTGTCGAACCAAGTATCGAATGGCCACCAGCACTTGAACATTGGCTCGAAAAACAGAGCAAAACGCTTAGCATCATGCTGCTTCGCTAATTTGTTGAGTCGTTAATAGTTAACAGTTAATAGCTAACAACCAGCTAAAAGAAAAATCGAAGCTCCCCGAACCATTGTTCGTACGAGCTTCGATTCTTATGACTCAATGGTCTTTTTCTACAACAAGCGCCTTCTCAAACCTGTACGTTCCAAGATTCGTGTCGAAATCTCTTCAACAGACAGTGACGAGGTGTTGATGTATGGAATGGCTTCACGTCTGAACAAACCTTCTACCGTTTGCAGCTCATACAAACATTGAGAGTCACTCGCGTATTCGCTGCCTGCTAAGCGGTTCTCACGAATTTCAGTGAGCCTTTCTGCATCAATGGTTAAACCAAACAGCTTATGACGATATATCTCAAATTCCGGTAGCAACCTTAAGCGAGCAATATCATCATGGATAAACGGATAGTTTGCGACGCGTAAACCAAACTGCATTGCCATGTACAAGCTCGTTGGCGTTTTACCGCTGCGAGAGACTCCCAACAAGATAATGTCTGCCTCTTCCAAGCCTTTTAAAGTAATGCCGTCGTCGTGCGCTAACGTGTATTCGATAGCAGCAATACGGTCGAAGTATTTGTCCGAGTCTTTATTGACGCTACGAGAACGCTGCAGCTTCGGCTTAGGCGCCATTTTCGTATCATCTTGCACTTTCTGCACGATACTCTCTAACACGTCATAACAATGCGCAGGCGCATCTAACAGCTTGAGTTTTATCTCCGGAATCACAATCGAGAAAAAGACCAAAGGTTCATGGCCTGTTGCTCGATATGAAATCTCGATCTCTTTCAATAAATCAGAAAGTTTGTCTTCACTTTCGACAAACGGGAAGGTTTTTTCATTAGCTTCGAATGGGAATTGACCTAGAACAACATGCCCTAAAGTCTCACATGTTATGGCCGTTCCATCAGAAACATAGAATACATCACGACTTTGGATATCAATTTGCATTTTTTATTTAATGTTTAAAATTATTTTGAGTAGGATGGGAACCATAATATATATAACGAAACCCTGCTGACTATTACGTCCCCCACAGCTTTAGAAAATAATTTACATTTTTTTAAACTGATACGTAATCGTTTGCCTTTAAATCCCTACAATGCTTGCTATGTTTCTGGAGAAATAAATGCAAAATAACACCCTATGGTTCAATGGCCTTTCCATGGAAGATGTCGACAAAGTCGGCGGTAAGAATGCTTCACTTGGCGAGATGGTTTCTAACCTAGCCAACGCTGGCGTATCAGTACCTAATGGTTTTGCTACCACATCTTATGCGTTTAACAACTTTCTTGACTACAAAGGTCTTGATGAGCGCATTCACCAACTCCTTGATGAACTTGATGTTGAAGACGTTGACGCACTGCGTAAGACAGGTGCAACGATTCGACAATGGGTTCTAGACGCACCCTTCCCAGAATCACTAGAGCAAGATATCCGTGATAACTACCGTGAACTGATTGAAGGCAACGAAGAATTGTCTGTTGCGGTTCGCTCATCGGCAACAGCTGAAGACCTTCCAGATGCTTCTTTTGCTGGCCAACAAGAAACCTTCCTTAACGTGAAAGGTATCGATGCAGTTATCGAAGCAACGAAACACGTGTTCGCTTCTCTGTTTAACGATCGCGCTATCTCTTACCGAGTACACCAAGGCTTTGATCACCGTGGCATTTCATTGTCTGCGGGTATCCAGCGTATGGTTCGCTCAGACAAAGCTTCTTCAGGTGTGATGTTCACGCTTGATACTGAGTCAGGCTTCGACCAAGTGGTATTCATCACCTCTTCTTGGGGCCTAGGTGAAATGGTCGTACAAGGCGCGGTGAACCCAGATGAGTTCTACGTTCATAAGCCAATGCTAGAAGCGGGTCACTACCCAGTTGTTAAAAAGACGTTTGGTTCTAAGTTGATCAAGATGATCTACTCAACCAACCAAGAGATCGGCAAGCAAGTTGATATCATCGATACAGATACTAAAGAACGTAACGAGTTCTCATTGAACGATGAAGAGATCAAAGAACTTGCAAAACAAGCAATGATCATCGAGAAGCACTACCAACGTCCGATGGACATTGAGTGGGCAAAAGATGGCATCGACGGCAAGCTTTACATCGTTCAAGCGCGTCCTGAAACCGTATGTTCTCAGAGCGACCAAAACGTTATCGAGCGTTACGAGCTAAACAACAAGGCGGATGTCTTGGTTGAAGGCCGCGCTATCGGTCAGCGTATCGGTTCAGGCCCTGTTCGCTTGGTTGACTCTCTAGACCAAATGTCACTGGTTCAAGAAGGCGACGTACTGGTCACTGACATGACAGACCCGGACTGGGAGCCTGTGATGAAGAAAGCCTCTGCGATTGTCACTAACCGTGGCGGCCGTACTTGTCACGCAGCAATCATTGCTCGTGAGCTAGGCATTCCTGCCATAGTTGGTTGTGGTACCGCGACAAGCAGCCTGAATGATGGCGACACCGTAACAGTGTCATGTTCAGAAGGCGAAACAGGCTACGTTTACAACGGCGAACTCGACTTCGAGATCAAACGTTCTGAGGTTGATGAGCTACCAATGCTGCCAACCAAAGTAATGATGAACGTGGGTAACCCAGATCGTGCCTTCGACTTCGCCCAAATCCCGAACGAAGGTGTTGGCCTTGCTCGCCTTGAATTCATCATCAACAAGATGATTGGTATTCACCCTAAAGCTCTGTTGAACTTCGATGAGCAAACGGATGAGATCAAAGCAGAAATCAACCAGCGTATTCGTGGCTACAAAGATCCTATCGATTTCTACGTAAGCAAGCTAACAGAAGGCATTGCTACAATCGCTTCTGCATTCTGGCCTAAGCGTGTGATCGTACGTATGTCTGACTTCAAGTCGAACGAATACAGCAACCTAGTCGGTGGTAAAACGTTTGAACCGCATGAAGAGAACCCAATGCTGGGCTTCCGTGGCGCATCTCGTTACATCTCACCAGTATTCGAAGACTGTTTCGAGCTAGAGACTCAAGCAATCAAACGCGTTCGCAACGAAATGGGTCTTAAGAACGTTGAAATCATGATCCCATTCGTTCGTACTCCAAGCGAAGCAGCATCGGTTATCGACATTCTGGCTAAGTTCGATCTTCGTCGTGGCGACCAAGGTCTGAAGGTCATCATGATGTGTGAGCTACCATCGAATGCGATTTTGGCTGAGGAATTCTTGAAGTACTTCGATGGCTTCTCTATCGGTTCAAACGACATGACACAGCTGACACTTGGCCTAGACCGAGATTCAGGTGACGTTGCTCACTTATTCGATGAGCGTAACCCAGCGGTGAAAGCGATGCTGAAAATGGCAATCGATGCAGCAGCTAAAGCGGGTAAATACGTAGGAATTTGTGGCCAAGGCCCATCAGACCATGACGACCTAGCGGAGTGGTTAATGGAACAAGGCATCAGCTCTGTTTCACTAAACCCAGATACGGTTATCGACACGTGGTTGAAGCTTGGTAACGTTGCAAACAAGTAACGCTTAGAGTCAACAACTAGATATAGAGTCAACAAAGCCAGTCATCGCGACTGGCTTTTTTGTTCACCGAGAGCCAACAAAGATAACCTGCCTATCATAACAAGCATTGGTATCGCGCTGACCTTACGTTATCCTTTACACAATTCTTCATTGAGAGGTTTGTCATCACAACAAGCCTAACTTCAAGACCGATAAGAGTGTTATGAATTCTACTACCGCAACTCCCTCGCCTTCTCTTGGCCGACAACTCTATACAATGACATGGCCAATGCTATTTGGGGTACTTTCCCTAATGAGCTTCCAGCTTGTCGACAGTGCTTTTATTGGCCAACTGGGCGTACTGCCGCTCGCTGTTCAAGGTTTCACGCTTCCAATACAGATGATCATCATCGGTATTCAGGTCGGGTTAGGTATCGCGACAACCGCGGTAATCGCGAGAGCCATTGGCGCGAATGAAACGCGCTACGCTAAGCAGCTTGGTGGATTAGTGATTGCGATGGGCAGCGTGAGTGTCGCGTTTTTCTCCGTCATCATCTATCTGCTGCGAGGGCCAATTTTACAATTGTTGGATGCGCCACCGACGGTATTACCGATCATTGATTCTTATTGGATCTATTGGCTAGCCAGCTCTTGGACAGGTGCACTGCTCTACTTTTTCTACAGTGTGTGTCGTGCCAATGGTAATACCATGCTGCCCGGTTCAATGATGATCGCGACCAGTATCATCAACTTAATATTGGACCCGATTTTCATCTTTACGCTCGACATGGGCATCAATGGAGCCGCCATTGCGACCATCTTGGCGTTCGGTGCGGGTATATTTATCGTTGCACCAAAGGTCACCAAGAAGCATTGGATGACCTTCGACTGGCACGACCTCGACATCAGCAAGAGTGTTCGCTCCATTGGTAACATCATGGGGCCTGCGATGATCAGTCAGCTGCTGCCTCCTGTTTCATCCATGTTCGCCACTAAGCTGCTTGCTGGCTATGGCACAGCTGCCGTTGCAGCTTGGGCATTGGGTTCACGTTTTGAATTCTTCTCGATTGTCGCTGTGCTAGCACTAACGATGTCGATGCCTCCGATGATTGGCCGCATGTTGGGAGAGAACAATCTCGAAAACATACGTAAGCTCGTTAAGATTGCGGTGATGTTTGTATTGGGTTTCCAGTTGGTGATCGCACTAGTGACTTGGTTATTCTCTGGCGGACTAGCAAACCTAATGACCAGTGAAAGCGAAGTCTCGACGATTTTAAACTATCACCTACTGATCGTACCTATTAGCTTAGGGCCATTAGGAATCTGTATGCTGATGGTTTCCGTCTCTAACGCATTAGGCAAGTCCTATACCGCCTTGACGATTTCAGCGCTGCGCCTGTTCGCCTTCTTCTTACCTAGCTTGTGGGTTGGCTCTCAGCTTGCGGGTATTGAAGGCCTATTCTGGGGCGCAATGACAGGTAATGTGCTTGCCGGCACCTGTGCATGGTTTATGTATCAGCGCGCGCTAAAACAAGTCGAGCTTAAACTGCCAAGCGAATAATCAAACAGAACACTCCAAAATAAAGCAGCAACTTCAGCTGCTTTTTTAGGATCTAAATCCTAGCTTGCATCCTATTAAAAAGCTGTTTTTTGTGAATTTAACTCTCTAATACAACCTCATTTTCAATTAACCACCTATCTTTACTCACCACCACATTCGCAAGGTAAATGCTTGATTGCCATGCATTTACAATACCAATTAATTCAATTTTTTGCCTTTCCTTATAACTTGTCCTAGATCATCAAAGGGTTCAAAAATGCAACCTTTGGTTTTAAATATGTAAACCTTGATGCGGTTTAAGAAATTAAACCTCATTTGGCTACCTTTGGTGATCTTGTTCAAATTCCGCTCGTGATATAGGTCTAAAACTTACGATTTGTTGATGTTTTGAACGTTCACTTCAGGTTTACAGAAGTTTACCGCATCTTGTGGGAGTACCACCAAAGGAGTAGATTTCAGTCATTGAGTTCAAAAATGTAAACCGAAATCATGAATGTAAAACAAGTTCGATTCACCGATGAAGACAGAGAATGCTTAAGTAATTACTTCCGCTTAGCAGACACTATCGCCGATTTGATTGGTCCTTACTGCGAAGTGGTTATCCATTCATTTGAAAGCTTAGAAAACTCAGTCGTGAAGATCGTCAATGGTCATCATACGGGTCGTGAAATTGGGTCACCAATCACCGATTTAGGTTTACGCATGTGGAGCACATTCGAGAAAACTGGCGAAGTTTCTCCGAAAAGCTATTTCACCAACTCAGCAGATGGTTCCCTACTTAAATCGACCACCTGTGTACTGGCTGGTCCACAACAAAAGCCGATTGGTATGCTGTGTATCAACATGAACTTATCTTTCCCATTTCCAGAAATCGTCAAGACGCTGATGCCGCAGTGCAATGTGCCACAAACCATTGTCAGTGAGACCTTCAGTAACAATGCAAATGATGTGATTCAGCAAGCATTGAGTTCAGCCATTAACGAGGTTGACCAAGACGAGTCGGTTTCCTGCAAAGGTCGTAATAAAGCCATCATCCGTTGCTTATTTGATAACGGCGTATTTGAGCTAAAAGAGACGACTACACAAGTATCAGAGCAACTTGGGATCAGCCGACAGGCGGTTTACAAGTTTATCCGTGAATTTAAATCAGAATAAAACCAATAATTAGGAGTTACATCGTGAAACAGATCATTGCCACTGAACAAGCACCTGCAGCTATCGGCCCTTACTCACAAGGTACGTCTTACGGCGACATGGTTTATACATCAGGTCAATTACCTCTCGTTCCAGAAACCATGCAGTTTGTTGAGGGCGGCATCAAAGAGCAGGCTCGTCAGTCTCTGGAAAACTTAAAAGCTGTATTAGAAGCGAGTAATGCGGGACTGGACACAGTGCTTAAGACAACCTGCTTCCTATCAGACATGGAGAACTTCGTTGCCTTTAACGAAGTGTATACAGAGGTGTTTGGTACAGAGAACGCACCTGCTCGCTCTTGTGTTGAAGCAGCACGACTACCAAAAGACGCACTGGTTGAAATTGAAGCCATCGCATACAAAAAATAACCGACTTAGGTATTAATGGGTATCATAGGAGATTCTCATGAGCGTTTCATTTATTGGATTAAGCATACTGTTCTTTGGGTTCTACGCACTGCTGTCGAACTTCAAAAAGCAAAAGAAAAGTTTTAACTTCCGCGTACTGAGTGCGCTTGCTGCTGGCTTACTGTTCGGTGGCGCAATTCAACTTGTTTTCGGTGTCGGCAACGTTGCGACATCTGGCTTTGCTGAACTGATTTCGGTGTTCGGTAAAGGCTACATCAAACTTCTACAAATGATCGTTATCCCACTTGTGTTTGTGGCGATGATCTCTTCGATCATGAACGTTGAAGGCGGCGGTGCGCTATCTCGAATCGCACCAAAAATCATCGGTATTCTACTTTTCACTTGTGCTATCTCAGCGGCCGTTGGTATCGCAAGTATTTACCTATTTGGTATCGATGCGAACGCGCTAGTAAGCACAATCGGCACAAACAGTGCGATTGAAGCTCGCGGTGATTCACTGGTCGCAACACAAGATGCGATGGCGAGCAGCGGTCTGTCTGGTATGGCTCTGTCTATCATTCCAACCAACATCTTCGACATGCTAACGGGCTCTCAACGTACTTCTACGCTATCAACTGTACTGTTCGGTATGTTCCTTGGTTACTGCATCCTTCAAGTGAAAAACCGTAAGCCTGAGAAAGTGCAAAACTTCGTTGATTTCATCAACTCTGCAAAAGAAGTAGTGCTTTCAATGGTTCGTGAAATCCTGAAGCTAACGCCTTACGGTGTATTCGCTCTGATGACCACGTTCATGATGACAAACGACCTGTTCGCACTTGCAGAGATGGGCCGCTTCCTTCTAGCAAGCTACGTAGCAATTGGCGTTATGTTCGGCATCCACTTCGTGATGGTGTCAATGTTCGGCCTTTCTCCTGCCAAGTTCATGAAGAAAATCTGGCCAGTACTCGTGTTCGGTTTCGGGTCTCGTTCAAGCATGGCAGCTATCCCACTAAACGTTGAAACACAAACTCAGCGCCTAGGTGTAGACGAAGAAACAGCAAACATGTCAGCGACATTCGGTACTAGTATCGGTCAAAACGGTTGTGCCGGTATCTACCCAGCAATGCTAGCAATCATGGCGGCACAGGTCATGGGCATGCCTGTAGACTTGAGCTTTATCCTACAACTGATAGCTGTTATCGCGATTGCTTCATTCGGTATCGCAGGTGTTGGTGGCGGTGCAACGTTCGCAGCAGTAGCGGTACTCACCATCATGGGTCTAGACATCACAGTAGTCGCGATTTTAGTGTCTATTGAAGCACTAATTGACATGGCTCGTACAGCGCTGAACATCTCAGGCTCTATGTTGTCAGGCGTTCTTACAGCGAAGAAGAATGGCTCATTGGATACTGAACAATACGACGCTGACGTTACAGCGACAGTATCAAAAGAAGCAGCAGTATAATTCTCAAACTTAATTAAGAGCACTCCACGTGAGTGCTCTTCTGTTTTTCCTGAGTTCAGGTTATTTAGGTAGTAAATATGAAAGTTGTTGTTATAGGCGGTAGCGCCGCGGGTATGAGTTTCGCAGCAAAATACAAACGTAATCAACCATCAGACGAAGTCATCGTTTTAGATAAGCGTAGCTACATCTCTTTCGGAGCCTGTGGCTTACCTTACTTTGCAGGCGGCATGTTTGATGACACCGAGCGAATGATCTCCCGTACACCAGATCAAGCCATAAAATCAGGCTTAGATGTACGTGTAGAAACAGAAATGGTGTCATTCGACCGCACTGAAAAGCAAATTACGGTACGTCACCAAAATGAAGAAAGCGTCATCGATTACGATATGTTGGTCATTGCAACAGGTGCGCGACCAATCGTTCCACCATTAGGTGAATTCAATCCAGAACACGTATACACACTAACAAGCATGGAAGACGGCTTGGCGGTTAAAGAAGCGCTAAAGGATGTTAACAAGCAACGTGTGTGTGTTATTGGGGCTGGTTTTATCGGCCTGGAAGTATTCGATGCAGCGCACGGCTTAGACAAACACGTGACGATCATCGAACGTGAACAACACATCATGAGCCGTCAGTTCAGCCCAGAAATCATTGAAGTAGTCGAAGGTGCGATTCGTGAATCAGGTGCAGACCTTAAAACAGGGTGCAGCGTGTCTGCAATTCGCGATGCGGAACAAGGTGGTTACATAGTAGAAACCGATAATGGCAACGTAGAAGCCGATGTCGTGATCCTGTCACTCGGTTTCAAACCAAACACGGAAGCATTCGAACTGCCAAAAGCTGCAAACGGCGCTCTGTTGGTAAATGAATATGGTGCTACTGTAGATGCTTACATCCACGCAGTCGGTGACTGTGCCGTTGTCCATCATATGGCACTAGGCAAACCTGTTTATGTTGCTCTAGCAACCACAGCCAATAAGCAAGCGCGTATGATGGCAGACAAGCTAGCAGGTAAAGATACCTACATGTCGGGCTTCTTGGGGTCGTCTTGTTTGAAAGTACTCGATTACGAGCTGGCGTGTACTGGCGTAAATGAACTTCTAGCGAAAGAACATAACTTGGATGTGAAAGTATCGACCATTTCAGATAAGAACCAAACCGATTACTACCCTGGCCAGGAAGACATCAAGGTGAAGTTGGTTTATCACCCAGAAACTAAGGTCCTTTTAGGTGGTGAAATCGTAGGTAAGAAAGGAGCCGTTGGCCGCATCAATGCACTGGCCGTAGCGATCACAGCCAAGATGACTACTCAACAACTAGGCTACATGGATTTCTGTTATGCCCCGCCTTTTTCACGTACATGGGATGCGCTAAACGTGGCAGGTAACGTCGCTAAATAAGCGAACTGATTGTACTAGTCCCAAAGCATATTCATTTAGAGATCAAAGCAGAGCGATTAAGCTCTGCTTTTTTTTGCCTTAACGCCAAACACCGATGTTTAACCAACGAGTAATCTTCCGCTTTGAAGTAGTCATAATTCGTCC
>NZ_AJZM02000288.1 GCF_000272405.2 Vibrio tasmaniensis 1F-187 | reverse complement strand
TTCAAAGTGCCACGGGCGGATAACCGCCTCCACGGAATCAAGGTCTATGATGATGAAAAAACCTCTGCTTTGCGTCATTACCCTAGCGCTGCTGACTCACCTCCATCCAGCTCTTGCTCAAGAAACCCCTCCTGGGTGGCGCTGGTACAACGAGCCAAAGGCAATGCCCGTAACGCCCAAACCTAAGCCGCTACCAAGCAACACTCAAACCACCGTATCAAGCCCTAAAACGTTATCGGCGACCGAACAAATGGCCTGGTTTCACTCTGTGCATATTGAAGCGCAAAACGACGCGGCCATTCATCCCAAAGATAAAGACAAGCTCGCGAAGTTTTTAGCGTTAAATCATTTTATCACGGACCAAACC
>NZ_AJZM02000287.1 GCF_000272405.2 Vibrio tasmaniensis 1F-187 | reverse complement strand
AATAGCTTTTTGGTACAGAGCACTGCCAACTTCCGTTTCTATCGATGATTCTCTAACTGCAAAAAGCCATTCGTAAGAATGGAGGGGCCCCGTTTCGCCGGGGAGGAACCATTCTCTAGAATGGCTCTTTTCTTATGCAATTATCTCGAAGATAAGGTTGGGGTTCCTGTAACACCCCAACTAACTGCGGACATCCGCATAAACTCCGAGTTTATTTGTCTTCCTCTTGAGTGTCTCTTTTTAGATCTTTCATCTTTTGGCTAATTATTTTGTCGCTGATTTTTACAACGGCCTTTAGTAGTTCTTCAGCGCCATTGTCGATGAAGTTATTTTTTTTTTCACCGTAAACGATGTAATTTAAACTTGTGTTGGTTACTTCAGATATGCTCACCGCATCCCTTAGTTTTGGTTCGGTTTTTCCTTTGGCAATTCTGACTAGTGTACTAACACTGATTCCGGTCTTTTGGCTAATTTCCTCATATCCACCGTTTTCTTTTATTGCGGCATGAAACCTTTCAGCTTTGTTACTCATCATTCTATTCCTGATATTCATTTGCTCTTATTGTACACCCACTTTTCCAGTTGTGACCTCTAAATGGTCAGAAGTGACAATTTAACATTGTTATTATTCGCACTTCTGATATATCATTTGTGACTTAATTATTATCACTAATGACCATTGACAGGGTTTTCATTTGTTCTTTATTGACCAACTATTCATGCAACAAGATCACCAT
>NZ_AJZM02000286.1 GCF_000272405.2 Vibrio tasmaniensis 1F-187 | reverse complement strand
CACTGAATTACGCAACAAAGCCTGCTTAAAGCGTAAATATCGGGAGAGAACTTACTAACGATTGAGCGAATATGGTCTGTAATTTGGTCACTTTGTTCAGTGATAAAAGCAGAATTCATATCAGAACGATCTGTGTTTTGGATCACTTCTAATTGCGAAACATATAACGGCAGTTGAGTTTCTTTATGCCATTGCTGTAATAAGTCGAGGCGCTCTTCGAGCTCTGATTCCTGACTATTGGAAAGAGTTACAAAGTCTTCAATATAGCTAACGACAAACCAGCTTATATTGTTATAGGCAAATTTAGTCCCGCAGCCAGAGAATAGAAAACAGCTTAATAAGACTAACCAACGACACTTTCTCATTACACCCTCTCACAACATTTTACTCAACAACGAACCTCAAGACGATCTTATAACATTAGCTACAAAATCGGGTTCTCGTAAAAACTTTCGGATAAATTGAGACTCAGACTTGCTAATCTAACTATTTCGGCAAATGATTAAACTAAAAATAATTAATGGCAGTGATGTAACTTGATTTTTATTGCTCATTTGACGCAATACGAACCCTATAAATGAGTTGGGTTGGCGTATTTCAAATGATTGATATTTGGGAGGGCTTTGTTGCGTAATTCAG
>NZ_AJZM02000285.1 GCF_000272405.2 Vibrio tasmaniensis 1F-187 | reverse complement strand
AATATTACAGCGTTGTAATGAAGGCAGAGAGCGTGCTCGCTCTGAAGGAAGGCATCTTGGCCGATTTCCTAATAAGACGCTTCATACACGTATTCAAGAGCTTGCAGGCCAAGGAATGAACAAGCATGCGATCAGTAAAGAGTTAGAGTGCAGTAGGACTACGGTCTATAAGGTTCTAGGAAAAAATATCTCTCTTTAGAATCGCGAAC
>NZ_AJZM02000284.1 GCF_000272405.2 Vibrio tasmaniensis 1F-187 | reverse complement strand
CTGAATTACGCAACAAAGCCACAAATAGTAGGTCCCATCGACTACCTGAGTTCTCTCTATGTTGTGCTTAATGGTTAAAGGCTTACCATTTTTGTAGCTATGTTTTTCAATAACAGCATTACTCATAACTGTAAATGATACGGTAGATATGGGTTGGTTCGGTTCTTGACACCTTTCTAACGTAATAATCTCATGTTCGTTCATTTCATTGGCATTCACAGAAGTGTGAAATATAAGAACTATCGTAGTAAAGAGAATGAAGCACTTCATAGTATTATTACCGATGTTTCCTTTCAAATTATTATGACTGCCATTATCGAAGCATATAACCACAAATTACCACCCAATTAAGTTGCAGACAAACGCAAACCTAAATTTAAAGCAACGCGCCGATTACACCAAAGCCATTTGGAACTGAAAATGCCACGTGTTGGCTGTCAGTTCGAATGCTTGTTATGTTTAAAATGCCGTTGGAACTATGAAGTAATCGCCATTAGTCCCCATACCAACACGATAATTTGATATTTCTCCTACTTTTAAATCAATCGCAATCTCTGAGAGACCGCCAGCACAAATACCATTTGGCTGAGCACTTAAAATGTACTGCCCTTCACTTAAATAGATCTCAAAATACTCTGAAGTACCCAAATCAACAACAGGTTTTCCATCAACGTAAATTCGGCTATTGCAGGCGGAGCCCATAAAGCCACTATCTCTTTTAATTATTAATGTTGCAGATCTATTTGTTCTAAATGAAAAATTATCGGATAGTATCTGTTCACTTGATACTAAATTTGCTGAGCTCTTAGAAACAGGAGTCGTTGCACACCCACTCAATACAAACAAGAAAACAACCCAAAAACCATACTTCATACAAGACAATTCCTTTAACAAACGATGACTTGGTAGTCAATTGACAACGAACACCTACATCAAGCAACACAGAAGCCATCGCGTACCACACAACGCACAATAAAAACACCATGCGTTTTTAATTAATCTTGAACGGTTTGTTATATGAATTTATTTTAACCGTTGTTCTAAACAGAAATCGATAAAATCTTTTCCAAAATCAGAGAGTGTGAATGCTGTAATTTCCCCCCAACTAATACCAGGACTAATGGGACCACTTAAGCTAGAGTTAAAGAAACCGCCAGATTTTAAACGCTCAAGAGCGACATTAATATCAGAAGAATTTGGTGTATCACTTTTCAAATATTTGTAGCATGACCCTGACTCCGCCTTGTATAGATCTGTTAAAAGATTTATATCCAATTCTGACATTTTCATCAGCTGAGAGATAAAATACTTCTTTTTCTCGTATTCTTGCTCCGCACCTTCAGACAATGAATTAATAAAACAATTATGAAGATAATCTAATTTACTCTCTGTAAAATCCGACTCCACAGCTTCATTTATTTCTTCAATGATAGAAGCTAAAGCAGAACTATCCATTTTGTCAAAATTGATAGCGCTTGGTTCTTGGATCTTATCTTTGAGTTCACTGTAAAATCGCTCTAAACGCTTAAACCGTTTCTCTTGCTTCGCCCCAAAATACAACGCAGAAAGCGAGCCACCAACAACAGGAATTGCACATAAACCGGCATCAATAACTAATGCCCCTTGATCTTTTAAGCTCAATTTATCTTCCGACCTCAATTGTTTCTCCTTATTTACATAACGTCTTGCTAAGTAGCAAGTAGCAGCTAAAGACACTCAAGCAAAGCCACCGTAAACACTCATCTCGACCGAACCAAAAGTGCCAAACGTTAACTGTCTGTTTGAGTGATTTATTAGACTTGCGATTCTGGTGATAGCTGATTTGAGGCTTTATGAAACTGCTCTATCGGGAAAACTTCACCGTTTACATAAAAATACTTTTTAGTGATTTTTCCCTTTAAGCAATCCGGTTGGTTAAGCTCTAACGAGTATTTAGATTCGTAGAAATAATCTAACTCTAGGGAATTGTTTTTTATCTTACTCGTATCAACTCCCGCTTTGAATAAGAATACTCGTTGTTCGGGAGTTGGTGTACTTACAGGCTTTTCTAACTGTATACCTGACACAATCTCATTATTTGTTGTTTTGATATGCCAACTTGAAGTGAAGGGAGTCTCATTTTTCGCGGTTATTTGAAGCACTAGTTCACCTGTTGGCAGAAACTTAGCCAGCGTAACATCCAAATCAGGTGCAGTGTTCTTAAGTGTAATTTCTGCTTCTTGTTTCAAAAACACTACTCGTTCTTCCACTTTCGCTTTTACAAACTGACCCGAAAGTGCCACAACAAAACCCAACGAAATAAAAGCGTAAGGGATAAATTTTATGATCTTTGTTAATTGTTCAACATCATTCCACATTCTGATTATCCTACAAAAAGCCTAACACTTTATCTACTGCAAGCCGCCGCAGAGCATACTTACATTTCCGTCATCCATTTCTCACTCATGCCATTACACATTTATAACTAACCACATGAAAACAGCCGGTTGCACTATGTAGCAACTATCATAGATCAGATTATGTTGTTTTTTGCGACATAACTTGATTAAGGCAAACCAAATGCAGAAATAGTCCAATCAACCAGCGCTAAGTATGCAATTAGCTGAACTTCAAATTGACGCACATCATATCAACATAAGCGTTACGCATAACGTGATCGACATCTAAAGCCTATTTATCAAATTACGGCTTACACTGTGGTGGTGACCATAAGACCCGAAAAATTTTTATTCCGCGGGGTGTGTCCGCGTTTGCAACCCTTAAGGCGTCAGAGGTACCTACAGACCAAAAGTATTACGATGTATAGATAAGCAAGCTTTAGAAGGTCTGTCATTTACGTCTTCAGGTAATGACACCGCCTTCCCTTTCAAATCAGAATAGACACTACCTTTAAGCTCATCGGCAATCAGGACCGTGTATGTCTCTTCGTCAATAGCTAATAAGTCCAGATCCCATAAAGTATGTATCTCAGCTCGTAATAGAATGCCATTGGTAACATGGTTTGAATCAGCGCCGTTATATGGCGTTATATGAGCAGCCTCCAGAACACCTTCAATGCTTGTTCCAGTAATGGCACAACGAGAGTTATAAGCTCTTAACAATGAACGTCTGAAAGCAGCCTGACCGCGTCTTGCGACTATCTGTCGATAAGCTCGTTCACGGCCATCTTGTTCATCTCTCGGGTCATATTGGTTATTCGCACTTTGTGAATCAGAGATCTTATCAATAGCTAAATCTTGATGACGTTTATACGTGAGAGTGTTGATACTTTGAATGGTAAAAATTCCATCCTTCCAAGACGCAACTCGACCAATACCCACAATCTTATACGTTACAGGTTGCGGCTTTTTAGCTTCCTGAATGCAAACTACAACAGGGATATTATTCAGCTTGCAGTAATTTAGACCTTGATTGGTCGCATAATTATCGGCCTTAGAATTTGGTTCACCTTCTTGGTAATACTTATAGCTCCAATTCCCATCTTCATCATAAACGGGTAATTCATCTGCATATGGACTACTTAACGTTTGCTTTACTGACAATGCAAAAGGCATATCTTTGGGCTTATATATACCTTTCGCCGTTGAGCAAATCATGAAATCAGATTGATTTATATCTTTCCAAGGTACGATTTCACCCTGTTTCTGCATTGCCCATTGAAGACGTTTCGAGTGCCACTCTTCCAGGCTCTTAAAAAAGTAATTTTGATATATCAAATCTAGGTTAGAGAGGCGAACCTCAATTTTGGATGCATGCTTCTCGAAAATCAGTGCTTCTTTGTCAATTTCGAACTTCAGAGGAGATAACTCAGCAATAATCGAACTTAGGTCTATTTGATACCTAGACGGGTCTTTTTGCGTAACATTTGCGCTTATCAGCTTACCGTTGACTTCCAGCTCGACAACCTGCCTTTTCACTGTTGTATCAATGCCAAAAAACTCATGGAGCTCACTAGGAAGCCCACTTTTTTTTCACTAACGAGTGTTTTATCTGCTCGTTTAGCAAACATAGATTCACGTAACGGATACCAACTTGTCCCAATAGTCTTACAGCCCATGCTATCTCTTTGATTTTAATATAATGAATTGCTATAAAAATACATGATATTCCTCTAGGTTCCTATAAGTTCTAACCAACATGTATCAAAACTCACAACTTAAGATATTGGAACTCAGTTCCTCCAAAATCTCTTATTATAATTTGGCCCTGAATGGGGGGATATCACACCACGAGTTGCACCTTGAGTATCGTTGGTATGAAGACGGTGACACTGAATTTTCAGAAGCCGCGAATGAAGTGATGTTTGGGTATCGCTATCTCATGCAACGCTCAGCGGTCGAGATATCCGTTATCGAGAACATCTTCAACATGAACAACTCCACCGATGTGACCTTCCAATAGGCCTATCGTCATCAGTGGTAAATGGCAGAAACAAAAAAGTCGAACGGTTAAATTCGACTTTGGAATACTATGTTATTTCTATATAAGTCAGAGCAACTACGCACTCATGATTCTTGAGACTGCGTTGCGAATGTCAGAATCGGCCGCGTTAGCAGGCAAGCTGAATGAGATATATTGATCGCCACGGAAGCTCATTGAGCGATCGATTTCTGCTAAGCAGTGAACCATTGAGCCTTCAACGATGAATGATAGCTCGATCTCTTTGTTATTCATGAAACCGCCGCTACGAAATTCAATCTCTTGGTAACAGCCCGAACGAGAAGCAAAGCTGTTGCCTTTCAAGAAACCCTTCTCTACGTCTGCTTTCACCATTGCCATACCCGATGCTTCAACACCTTGGATAATTTTAGCGACCGTTGGCAATGGGTGTACGGAGATGAAGTCACGGTCTTTAGGGTCAATCGCGAAACCGATATCTAGGTTGGTTTCAACCCATACATGGCATTGATTCATTTGCGCGTTCAACGCGGTGACTGGCGTTTCATCATTTAACTTAAGACGGAATGGAACCAGTTTGGTTTCGCCCGGTTGGATAACGAAAGGCTCTACCGCTTGAATACGACCCAGTGAAAAGGTTTCGTAGCTGGTACTGTCTTCCGTTTCTACTTTTACTTCTGTGTTGAGAACCAAGTTAATCAAGTCGATTTGTTGCTCAACGTCGCCGCCAACAATGTGAACATTGCCAGACAACTCTCCACCTTGGAAAACTTCAATATTATCTAAGACGGTATCAACCTTTGCTGCACCGATGCCCAACGAGGCCTTTAATTTCTTAAACATATTATTTCCCTTCCTAATTATCTGATTTACGAATAGTTATTGCGTGACAATTTGCGACACTTGCCTCACAGAATCAAGCAATTTGCCCTATCTATGTTGAATAAGGTCACATTGCCCGAGGAAATGTTGAAATCGTGAAAAATTCCGTTACTCTATTTGTATAGTCAAATAAGGTTTCACTATGTCGAAAGCGCCGCTCTACCTTCAGATAAAACAGTTCATAGATGACAAGATCAACAATGGTCACTGGCCAGTGGGTTACCAGATAACCACAGAACTCGAACTCACAGAGCAGTTCAATGTGAGTCGAATGACGGTCAATAAAGCCATTCGAGATCTGGTGTCTGAAGGCAAGCTCATCAGGAAACCAAGACTGGGGACTTTTGTTTGTGAACCAGACGAAAAAGCGCAATCTCCGCTGCTTGATATCAACAACATAGCGCAAGAGATCAAAGACCGAGGCCAAACGTATACTAGCCAAGTTATCAAACACGATAGCATTAAGGCTGATGAAAGCACCGCCACACGGTTAGGTGTAATGATTAACGCAGAAGTATTCTATAGTGAAATCATCCACTTTGCGGACAGCGCGCCGATACAATTGGAAGCGCGTTGGGTGAACTCTCAAGCCGCTCCAAAATATCTAAAGCAAGACTTTTCAACCTCTACACCCAACGAATACCTTTCAAAAAGCTGTCCGTTGAGTGCTATCGAGCATACGGTTGAAGCCATTATTCCTGACTCTCAAATCAGAACGTCACTAAAACTTTCTGAATCAGAGCCTTGCCTACTTTTGAATAGAAGAACGTGGAGCAAAGAGCGCCTAATCAGCTTTACATTACTCTACCATCCTGGTTCTAAGTACAAATTAAGCTCCAAGATACTTCTAGATTAAAGAACATCATCCTGATCGCCGATCACATTTTTGCAACATCAACTTGATTCGGGTTAGCGTTTAGCCTATTTATTTGTATATACATTTAATGTTTGGCAAAGATCTAGGTGATTATGAATTTGATCCTCAAAAACGCACGAGTGGTCTCCATGAGCTCGGGAGCCGATGGTTATCAGCCCTCTTCCCCTCAAGATATCGTTATCGAAAGCGGTAAAATCGTGTCCATCTCTTGTTCAAACCAAGGCGTACTTGCTTCTGAGTTAGAACAAGTAAGTGTTGATGATTCTTTGGATTACATCACCTATGATTGCAAGAACAAGTTAGTCACCCCAGGGCTGATTGATTGCCACACCCACCTTGTATTTGCAGGTAATCGTGCCAACGAGTTTGAGCAGCGTTTGAATGGTGTGTCTTACACCGACATCGCCAAGCAAGGCGGTGGTATTTTAGCGACAGTAACCGCAACGCGCGCAGCACAAGAGTCTGAACTGGTTGAAATGGCACTACCTAGGCTCGATGGCCTACTAAGAAGTGGCGTAACCAGCATCGAAGTAAAATCCGGCTATGGTTTAACTCTTGAAGATGAGCTCAAGATGTTACGTGCAGCCAAAGCGTTAGAGAATCATCGCCGAATTAAGATCACCACCACTCTCCTTGCAGCCCATGCTGTGCCACCCGAATATAAAGAACAACCGGACAGCTATATCGATCTGGTTTGCCAAGAGATCATTCCTAAAGCTGCAGAGCAAGGCCTAGCCGATGCGGTTGACGTGTTCTGTGAATCTATCGGCTTCAACCTTGAACAAACCGAACGTGTATTTGCAGCAGCCAAAAAGCATGGGCTAGCGATTAAAGGCCACACTGAACAACTCTCGAATATGGGTGGCAGCGCACTTGCAGCAAAATACGACGCACTCTCTGTTGACCATGTTGAATACCTTGATGAAACCGGAGTAAAAGCACTGGCAGAATCAGGCACAGTTGCCACCTTGCTACCCGGTGCTTTCTACTTCCTGAAAGAGACTCAACAGCCGCCCGTCGCCCTACTTCGTGAACACAACATTCCAATGGCGATCGCGACCGACTTAAACCCCGGCACGTCTCCCTTTGCTGATTTAACACTGATGATGAACATGAGCTGCACCCTATTTGGCACAACGCCTGAAGAAGCGCTACGCGGTGTAACTTGTAACGCTGCGGCCGCCATTGGCGACTCACAAACCAAAGGCAAAATCGAAGTGGGTTATGCCGCTGATTTAGCTATCTGGAATATCGATCACCCTGCCGACTTAAGCTATCAAGTTGGTGTTCCTCATCTTCATAAACGCATTGTTAATGGCGAGGTGTGTCATGACTCAATCTAAATCCAACGGTATTCAAGAGAACACAAAAACCGTACATAACTTTGTGTGGACAGGGCGTAATGATCTTGAAGATGGCGCACTCGGTACACGCGTTCATCACATTACCAAACAAGTGCAACATAGTGATTTAAGTGACGAGCTGAATGACCGCGCAATCGCCTTGGTAGGCTTTGCCAGCGATGCAGGCGTTGCAAGAAACAAAGGTCGAGTGGGCGCGAAACAAGCACCCAACCTGATTCGTCAAGCGTTAGCTAATATGACTTGGCACAGTGACGCACACATCGCTGACCTTGGTGATATCGAGTGCAATGATGGTCAGCTCGAAGTCAGTCAAAAACAGTGTGCTTCTGTGATTGCCAATGCTTTATCAACCAACAAAGTGATTACCCTTGGCGGTGGTCACGAAGTTGCTTGGGCATCGTTCCAAGGGCTCGCTGAGCATTTACATCAAACGGAACGCCTTGATAAAGATCAGCCTGCACGCAAACCTAAAATAGGCATCGTTAACTTTGATGCTCATTTTGATCTTCGAGAATTCGAAAGCGACATTGCTGATGTTAAACCCAGTTCAGGTACGCCTTTTAATCAAATCAGCGATTACTGCCACAAGCATCAATGGCCGTTTCATTACGCTTGTCTTGGCGTTAGCGCGGCCAGCAATACCAAAGCACTGTTTAACAAAGCTGACCAACTGGGTGTTTGGTATGAACACGACCGCAACATGACCCAAGTTAACCAAGTCGCTCAACTGGTTAAGTTGCAAAAATTCATCGCTGAGTGTGATTACCTCTATCTCACCATTGATCTAGATGTATTCCCCGCGGCGACTGCGTCGGGCGTAAGTGCACCAGCGGCAAGAGGCGTGAGCTATGAAGCGCTCGCTCCTTTTCTAGAGCAGATTTTCAAACACAGTGAAAAACTCATTATCGCGGACATTGCGGAATACAACCCAGACTACGACATCGATGGTCAAACGGCTCGATTGGCGGCACGTTTGTGTTGGGATATAGCCAGTGCAATGGCCAGCGACTAATCCAGCTATACCGATAACTACAACTACAACTACAACTACAACTACAACGATATAACGTGAAACAGAAGGAATTCCAAAATGACGGAACACCACAACAGTGACCCTCGTCTCGACACGACTCGCGAAATTCGCGCACCTCATGGCACCACTTTGCGCGCTAAATCTTGGTTAACAGAAGCACCACTGCGTATGCTGATGAACAACCTAGACCCTGATGTGGCAGAACATCCACATGCACTGGTTGTGTATGGCGGTATTGGTCGCGCGGCACGTGATTGGAAATGCTATGACAAGATTGTTGAAGTATTAGAGCGTTTAGAAGACGACCAAACGTTACTTGTTCAATCAGGTAAACCTGTTGGCGTGTTCCCGACTCATAAAAACGCACCCCGCGTACTGATCGCGAATTCTAACCTTGTTCCACACTGGGCGAACTGGGAGCACTTCAACGAGCTCGATAAAGAAGGCTTGATGATGTACGGACAGATGACAGCAGGCAGCTGGATTTACATTGGCTCACAAGGCATCGTTCAAGGTACTTATGAAACGTTTGTTGCTATCGCGAAAAAGCACTTCCAAGGCGAAGCAAACGGCAAGTGGGTTCTAACGGGTGGTCTTGGCGGCATGGGTGGTGCTCAACCTCTTGCTGCGACAATGGCTGGCTTCTCAATGATCGCGGTTGAATGTGATGAATCACGAATCGACTACCGCTTGCGTACTGGC
>NZ_AJZM02000283.1 GCF_000272405.2 Vibrio tasmaniensis 1F-187 | reverse complement strand
TTGGCCATCAAAACGCGTCGATGTGCCTGAAAATACCAAGCTAGTGGCGTTACTGCCGTCCACGCTGCCCACAGGGGTGATGTCCAAGGTTGGCGTAATAGGTAGAGAATGTGTGCTGTCTTGCGCCCCCACATTACCCGATAAGTCTTGGTAATCTTTCACCACCAAATCAACATTCAAATCAGACGACGCAGGGACCGACACGCTCCCTGTCCACACGCTAGCATCCGCACTCTTCGTCAGCGAGATGAGCGTGCCTCCTAATTCTGCACTGGCCGCTTGCAACGCTTTATCGAACTTAAGGCTGACCGATACGCTTTGACCTATCGCTTGATGCGTTGGGTTAAACGTCGCGCTCATTAACGTCGGCATGGCTTGCGCCAGCGTAAAGCTTGCGCTTTCGGTGACTTGCACGCCTGAAGCGTTGGTGCCCGTCACAATGACGGTGTAAGTGCCGTTCGGTTGATCGCTGATGT
>NZ_AJZM02000282.1 GCF_000272405.2 Vibrio tasmaniensis 1F-187 | reverse complement strand
AATAGCTTTTTGGTACAGAGCACTCCCAATTTTCGTTTCTATCGATTACTCGACGCTTGACGACGAACAAGGACGGCGAAGACTGAGCAAGGACGGTGAGAAGGAGAAAAGGAGAAGAAAGCCACCGAACACCGAGGCAAGCGTAGCGCGGGGTCGGGGCTTTCCTTTTCAAATGTCCACTATCTTTAATAGTGGACTCTTGTACCATTTTGGTATTTTCAGCTCAAAAAAAATGACCTTGAAAGGTCATCTTCAAAATCTCAATCGGTCACCCGAAAGGTTGGGGTTCCTGTAACACCCCAACTAACTCCGGAATTCCGGAATATTTTATTATTCTCTTTCCAGTCTAGCTATTTCTTTCTTCTCTTTTTCAATAGCATTTTTAAAGATTTTTTCGTTCTCTTCCGTCGTTATTGCACCCATTTTGATTAGGTCTTCATAGTTTAGAATTGCAGATTCAAGATCTTTTCTTCTTCTTTCTAAATCTTTGATTGAAAGACTCTCGATATACCCTTGATGGTCATGGATGAATTGCCAGGTTCTTAGTGTAACGATATTCGGTGGAGCTTGGCTTACCATTTGCTCCATTATGAAATCATCAAGTGCATACCTCTCAAAAAGAACCCCGTTACATATTTCATCTGCTGATATTTTTAGTTCTTGGGCTAACAACTTGATTTGCGTTGCTTTAGGTTCTGTGTCCCCGTTTTCCCATTTCAAATATGTCTGTTTAGCCACTTTTATCCGCTTTGCAATCTCTTCCTGTGTAAGTCCTGCTCGCTCTCTTGCAGCCCTTAACATTTTAGCTCTATTTGTTTTAAGTACGCTAGATTCCATATTTTAACCTTTTTGGTACGTGTTTTTATTAGTATACCACCACTTTTAAACACTTCGAGCTTGAAGTACACCTTGGTGGGTGTTAAGTTATAAAAAAACGTACTTGACAGGGTTTTCATTTGTTCTTCATTGACCAACTTTTCATGCAACAAGATCACCCTGAGGGAAATCTTCC
This sequence comes from Vibrio tasmaniensis 1F-187, assembly GCF_000272405.2. GTDB lineage: Bacteria > Pseudomonadota > Gammaproteobacteria > Enterobacterales > Vibrionaceae > Vibrio > Vibrio tasmaniensis_A. The sequence goes on along the minus strand of NZ_AJZM02000282.1, from coordinate 256 downwards.
TCTTGTGGGTCGTCACGTTATCGAAAGGGTTGAACTGGAGACTGGTGAAAACCTTCCGCCAACGGTTAATCAGAAGATTTTAGAAGGTTCATTCAGTACAAAGCTAACTATCAGATGTAATGGCACTCGTGTTCGAGTTGAAGGAAATCCGTCACGCTGGCAACGTATGGATAATCTCTTCGGGTTACAGAAGCTCGATGAATGTGTAGCTATTTATAACCATATTCTATCCTCGTATGACTTGCCTCCGTTTACT
>NZ_AJZM02000281.1 GCF_000272405.2 Vibrio tasmaniensis 1F-187 | reverse complement strand
TGTGGATACTCATCGTGACTATCTTCGTATAAGGAGGTGATCCAGCCCCAGGTTCCCCTAGGGCTACCTTGTTACGACTTCACCCCAGTCATGAACCACAAAGTGGTGAGCGTCCTCCCCGAAAGGTTAAACTACCCACTTCTTTTGCAGCCCACTCCCATGGTGTGACGGGCGGTGTGTACAAGGCCCGGGAACGTATTCACCGTGACATTCTGATTCACGATTACTAGCGATTCCGACTTCATGGAGTCGAGTTGCAGACTCCAATCCGGACTACGACGCACTTTTTGGGATTCGCTCACTATCGCTAGCTTGCTGCCCTCTGTATGCGCCATTGTAGCACGTGTGTAGCCCTACTCGTAAGGGCCATGATGACTTGACGTCGTCCCCACCTTCCTCCGGTTTATCACCGGCAGTCTCCCTGGAGTTCCCGACATTACTCGCTGGCAAACAAGGATAAGGGTTGCGCTCGTTGCGGGACTTAACCCAACATTTCACAACACGAGCTGACGACAGCCATGCAGCACCTGTCTCAGAGCTCCCGAAGGCACACCTGCGTCTCCGCTGGCTTCTCTGGATGTCAAGAGTAGGTAAGGTTCTTCGCGTTGCATCGAATTAAACCACATGCTCCACCGCTTGTGCGGGCCCCCGTCAATTCATTTGAGTTTTAATCTTG
>NZ_AJZM02000280.1 GCF_000272405.2 Vibrio tasmaniensis 1F-187 | reverse complement strand
ATCTGCTTGGGAGCAATTTTACGCACTAGCAGCCTAATTACATCTAAAAACCAGTACACTTATACTTCATCATAATTTTGCGATACAACCCCACATTATACGGCTTTGGCTCTAGAGCTGGTTTTGTTCATTTTACTTTAAATGACTAAAGCGTTGCTCCAAATTGTTCTAACAACTCACGTTGTGCATCGGTTAGATTTTTGGGTATTTCAACTTGAACCTCCACCAATAGATCGCCCGCTTCACCTTTACGACTTGTCACGCCTTTCCCCGTCATCTTGAATTTGCGCCCTGTTTGAGTACCCGCTGGAATTTTGAGTTTAAAGCGACTGTCTAACACATTCACCGTAACTTCCCCCCCTAAAGCCGCAGTAACCATATCAACTTTGGTGTGACAAATAATGTCATTACCATCGCGGTCTAGAAACCCATGTGGTCTGGTTGCAATAATGAATAATAAATCCCCCGAAGGACCACCATTAACGCCTAAACCACCTTTACCGGAGTAACGTATCTTTTCACCATCTTTAATACCCGAAGGGATCTTAACTTTGATTTTTTTCTGTTTACCATTGATTAGCAATTCGACCGTTTTTTCAGCCCCTTGAACCACATCAATAAAGTCTACAGTAAGCGTATATTGGTGATCTTGACCTTTTTGTCCGCGTGGGCGCCCGTGTCCACCACGAGTTTGTGAGAAGAGATCCTCAAACCCTCCACCAAAGCCGCCGCCACGTTGGCGGAAGGCATCACTAAAGAAGTCTTCGAACCCACTGTGACCACCAAAACCACGATTCTCAGATTCAGTATGACAAAATTGGTCATACTGAATGCGCTTTTCTTTGTCTGTTAAAATTTCATAAGCATCTTTTACTTCTTTGAAATTCGCTTCTGCTGTCGCATCTCCGGGATTTTTATCGGGGTGATACTTCACCGCCAACTTCTTGTAGGCTTTTTTAATCTCTTTCTCCGAGGCTCCCTTAGATACACCTAGCACGCTGTAATAATCTCGTTTTGACATGCTAAAAACTCACTCAATTTCTCATTCAAACAAAAAAGGGCGTATGAGTGACCTCTTACGCCCTGAATACCAATAAGTTCACGTCTCCATGATACATAACTCAACGTTTAACAGCTCGAAAGCAATTATCCGTCAGTGGCGTTACTTCATTTCTTCAAACTCAGCATCAACAACATCGTCGTCCTGCTTAGGTTGTTCATCAGCTTGCTGTGCTTGTGCTTTCTGTTGAGTAATTTCCATTAGCTTTTGAGCTGCTTGCATAAGTTCTTGAACTTTAGCGTCGATCACTTCTTTTTCGTCACCAGACTTAGCTAATTCTAGAGCTTCGATAACCGCTTCGATTTTAACTTTCTCGTCTGCAGGTAGAGCTTCACCCGCTTCTTCTACTTGCTTCTTAGTACCGTGAATCATTTGGTCAGCTTGGTTACGTGCAGTGACTAGCTCTTCGAACTTCTTGTCCGTTTCTTTGTTAGCTTCTGCCTCTTGTACCATTGCTTCGATCTCTTCCTCAGACAAACCACCTGATGCTTGTATCGTGATCTTTTGCTCTTTACCTGTTGCTTTATCTTTAGCAGATACGTTCAGGATCCCATCCGCGTCTAGGTCGAATGTTACTTCGATTTGTGGCATGCCACGTGGAGCTGGTTGGATACCTTCTAGGTTG
>NZ_AJZM02000279.1 GCF_000272405.2 Vibrio tasmaniensis 1F-187 | reverse complement strand
TCCAAAACTTCTGGTGCGGATCAGGTTGATAAGTTTAGGTTTATTTCATCAGATCATGTAGATGATGTCGTAAAAGACTATATTGATGATTCAGGACACTTTTATGATCTTGTTCATGATGAACAGGTTAGTGGAGCAACAGCTGAAACTAACGCTCATTCATTTGGTGTTGAATATGTTGAGTTTCATGGTGTTCATAAAACAAATAATGGTGAATATGTGGCAGATGCCATCGCCAATATTCAAGGTGAAATGGATCAAGAAAGACCTTATTCTGGGCATGAAATTCATGCAATTATCCAGCTGGTATATAAGCCTATTATAGGTCGAGGTGGTTATACATCCCCAGAAATTGAAGTGCAAAGTGCATCACTGAGCAGAGATTACTAGTTGCGTCTAGAAAAAAGAGTATTGCCCAAAAACAAATAAAAGGAGTTAATGTGGCTAGTGTGATGAACAAATTGGCTTCAGGTAGTATGTAAAGCCTGTTTGTCATATTTGATCTAATCTATGACTTGCTAAATTAGTCAATTTAATTACACATTTGTCCATTAGCGGTTTATAACTTCAAGTAAGCTTACATGATTATGCAAGCGAGATGCTGGATTAAATACGTTAGTGGATGAAAGCTTTTGGGAGAAAGTTTGCACGACTCCTTGGTTTCTGTTCGTTCAGTCGGGGTTGACAAATCAGGGACGAAATTTATCGGCCCTAAATCGAGTTGGCAAGTCTTGGGGCAGATCTGAGCTAGCTGACACTTTTTGAGAAAAGTGCCACGAGTAAAACTTCAGGTCTATGAAGCCTCTGGACAAAACTTTGTCAGTGTTTTTGCTAATTTAGTAAATTATGAATTAATTCAGGTATGGCAAAGTCGTTTAATGAAGTGTCCAATATTGATGGTGAAGATCACGCCTACCTAACCCAGTAAGCTTGT
>NZ_AJZM02000278.1 GCF_000272405.2 Vibrio tasmaniensis 1F-187 | reverse complement strand
GAATATTTCCATATAGTATGATTTTAGCGAAAATCTCACTAAACTGTACGTAAAAACAGTATTCACCTTACATACCCCAAACACAAAAAAGCCTGCCATTTATGCGAACATAAATGGCAGGCTTTATACGTTAGTTAACTTGTGAATTGCTAGCTTATGCCGCTTCGAATGCGAGGGCTTTCTTCTCTACCTGACGGAAGATCAGCGTTAATACACCATTCACTGCTAGGTAGAATGCGCCAGCAATGCCGAACACTGTGAGTGTGTCGTAGGTTTGGCCGTTGATACGCTGAGCGTAGCCCATCAAATCCATGATGGTGATGGTGCTTGCCAGTGATGTACCTTTGAAGACTAGAATCACCTCGTTCGAGTAAGCTGGAACGGCGCGACGTAGTGCGTATGGCAGTAACACTTTAAGCGTTGCGATTTTGTCCATGCCTAATGCGCGACATGCTTCCCACTGCCCTGCTGGAATCGCGTTGAATGCACCTCTGAACAGTAGCGTGCTGTATGCCGCGGTGTTCAGTGCGAGTGCTAACATTGCGCAGAACCAAGGTTGGCTAAGCCATGTCCATAGGAAGCTTTCACGAATCCAATCGAATTGACCCGGGCCGTAATACACCAAAAAAATCTGAACCAACAATGGTGTGCCGGTAAACAGCGTAATGATGCCACGAGTTAACCAGTGAATCGCCGGTATTCTTAGGATTAGCGTTACCGTCATCAGCAATGACAAGATACAACCAACAAGCAATGAAGCGCCTGTGAGTTGCAGACTGGTCGCTAAGCCCTCAAGCATTTGGGAGAGGTATTGTTGATTCATGCCATTGCCCCTTTGTTACCCAAACCTTGAATAGAGAACTTACCATCAATCACTTTTACCAATCTTTGTGTGATTAAAGTGATGACCAAATAGATTGCTGCTGCTGTCGCGTACCAAGTGAATGCTTCGTGCGTTGCCGCTGATGTTAATTGCGCTTGTTTCAATAGATCGGTTACGCCAATCAATGAAACCAGTGCAGTGTCTTTCAATAGAACCAGCCATTGGTTGGTTAAACCTGGTAGCGCGTGTCTCACTGCTTGTGGCAATACGACTCTGAAGAAAGCACGAGATTGTGAAATACCAAGCGCACTTGCTGCTTCTCTCTGCCCTTTGCTTACTGCTTTCAACGCACCACGAATAGTTTGCGAAGCGTAAGAAGCGAAAATAAGTGACAGTGCAACAACACCAGATAAGAACGGGCTCACTTCTATGAAGTCGCCAGTGATCATGAACAGAACTTGTGTCGAACCAAAGTAGATAAACAGTACGACCAGAATTTCTGGTAAACCACGAACAATCGTCACAAATGCAGTCGTTGGCCATTTGATTGCAATACGACGAGACATCTCACCACTTGCAAACAACACTGCTAGAACCAATCCAACCAATAGGCTTACGAACGCAAGCTGAACTGTCATCCAGCTTGCTTCGACGAGCCCTAAAGAGTAACCCGTTAATTCCATAAATTACTTACCGAAGTACTTGTTAAAGATCTTGTCGTATTCGCCGTTCGCTTTCACTGCTGCAAGTGCAACGTTAAGCTGGTCTACAAGTTCTTGGTTACTCTTGTTTACTGCGATACCAAAGCCGTTACCGAAGTACTCTTGGTTTGTTACTTGGTCGCCTACATACGTTAGGTTGTCTTGCTTTTTGAACCATTCAGCTACTACCGCTGTGTCACCAAATACTGAATCGATACGACCGTTTTTCATGTCGATGAATGCATCTTGGTAGCTTGAGTAAGGTACCGCTGTTACGCCAGCCATTTGCTCAAGTAGGAAGCTCTGGTGAGTTGAACCGTTTTGAACGCCAACACGCTTACCTTCTAGTGCTGCTTGGTCTGCTACTTTACCTTCAATAGAGATGAATGCTGCCGAGTTGTCGTAGTAAGCGTTAGAGAAGTTTACTTGTTTAAGACGCGCTTCAGTGATGTCCATTGCCGAAATAGCGGCATCGTAACGTTTGAATTTAAGCGCTGGGATCAAGCTATCGAACGCTTGGTTGTGAAAAGTACAAGTTGCTTTCATCTCTTCACAAAGTGCGTTTGCTAGGTCTACGTCAAAACCTTGGATTTGGTTGTTCTCGTCCATGTATTCGAATGGTGCGTAAGTCGCTTCCATTGCGAATTTGATTTCGTCTTGTGCCGATGCATTAACAGCCATGCCTGCAGAAGAAAGGCCGATAAGTGAAGCTAGTAGAATCTTTTTCATTTTGTTACTCCGAATCTGTGTGATTTTGACCTGTGGCCATTTTTATAATTTAATTGTTTTAATCGATGTTGTGTTTAGCTAAATCTAGTGAGTCAACTTAGGTTTAATGCGTAAGATACTCGGCAAACTCGGGTGTCTGCGGGTTAACGAATGAATCGCTGGTGCCGTGTTCAACGATGTACCCTTTTTCTAGATACAGAACGTGGCTAGCAATCTTCTTCGCGAAATCAACTTCATGTGTCACAACCACTTGAGTAATGCCCGTTCCACTCAACTCTTTAATAATGCTCACAACTTGGTTGGTGATCTCAGGATCAAGCGCCGCTGTTGGTTCATCAAACAACAACACATCCGGTTTCATCATCAGCGCACGTGCAATCGCAACACGCTGTTGTTGACCACCAGACAGTTGAAGTGGCCAAGCGTCTGCTTTGTCGGCAAGTTGAAGTGTCTTTAGCACTTCTTGAGCTTGCTTAATCGCTTCTTGCTTATCTAAACCCGCGACTTTGGTGGGAGCTTCAATTAAGTTTTCCATCACCGTCATATGTGGCCACAAGTTGTATTGTTGGAACACCATGCCAACTTTACGACGAAGTTTAAGCCCCTGCTTTTCTTGGATCTGGCTTGAAAAATCGAATTGCTCGTTCGCAATGTCTAATTCGCCGTTGTCCGCGATTTCTAACAGGTTCAATACACGCAGTAATGAACTCTTGCCCGCACCGCTTGGGCCAAGCAATACCAAGGTTTCGCCACTTTCACAGTCAAAGCTGATGTCATGAAGAACTTGGGTATTACCGTATGATTTGTTGATGCTCTTTACTTGAATACTCATGCCACAATACTGCATTAATTGTCATTTGTTGGTTATTCTATTCAATTCGAGTTTTTATGCAAGAAAAATGTATAAAAAACTATTTTGTTGAATTTTTGTAACGAAAGTTGCGCAAAAAACAGTCGCTATAACTGGTCTTACAACCAAAAGTCACAAGTTGCTGATAAGCTTGAAATCGAGGGAAAAGCAAACGTTTCTCTTCCAATTAAAAAATCAGTACAATAGCTAAGAACCTGTAGCTTCTATTCGCTATTGGCTTACGCTCACATGCATAAAAATTAGAATCAAATAGCTCGTTTGATCTTTATTTCAAGCGCCACTAAATGCTTAATGTTCCTTTTGAACAGTAAGATTCCCTCACTTGCTAGGCATCAAAGTCCGAAAATTGAGTATCCTAGGAAGCATCAGTCAGCGATGCGTGCTTTAATGGTTTCTCTTGTAAGCAACAAACATTTACGAACGACTAGCACTTGATTCGTGACAAGTACGTACAAACAACAAGCCATCTACTCTTAAAGCGACAACACATTAAGGCAGTCATATGCAAAACGATGTCTCTTCTACGCGTGACTCTACTCAGCGAACGGCTCAACGATCGACTAAAAAAGCGCCACAACCCAAACCTGAGAAGAAAAGCCTCAGTATTTTATTTGAGCTCAGCAAATTTATTCAGCCCTATAAAGGCCGTGTGATTGCAGCGCTGATCGCTTTGATCTTCACGGCGAGCTTAACCCTTTCGGTCGGACACGGTATTCGCCTTCTTATCGACCAAGGCTTCAGCCAACAATCGTTATCAGATTTAGGCAGTGCGATTCAATTCATCATGGTTGTAGTCGTGCTGATCTCGATTGGCACCTTCTTTCGCTTCTATTTGGTCTCTTCTGTTGGTGAGCGAGTAAGTGCGGATATACGCCTGTCGGTTTTCAATCACGTGGTGACGCTTCACCCGAGTTACTTTGAAACCAATGGCAGTGGCGACATCATGTCGCGCATCACAACCGACACAACTCTGCTTCAAAGCATCATAGGTTCGTCGTTCTCTATGGCGATGCGCAGCGCGCTGATGTGTATTGGCGCAATCATCATGCTGTTCGCGACTAATATTAAGCTAACGCTGATCGTGTTGGCCTCTGTGCCGTTTATCCTGATTCCGATTTTGGTATACGGTCGACGAGTGAGAGCCCTCTCTCGCCAAAGCCAAGATTCGATGTCTGATGTGGGTTCTTATGCTGGCGAAGCGATTGAACACATCAAAACGGTGCAAAGCTACAGCCGAGAAGCGCAAGAGAAAGCATCGTTCGCAATTGAAGTAGAAAAGGCTTATGAGATTGGTCGCCAACGTGTAAAACAACGCGCGATTCTTATCTCTGGTGTGATTGTTATCGTGTTCAGTGCGATTGCAGGCATGCTTTGGGTTGGTGGCAGCGATGTCATCAACGGCACGATGTCGGCGGGTGATCTGGCTGCATTTGTCTTCTATGCCATTATGGTCGCTTCGTCATTAGGTACGATTTCTGAAGTGATGGGTGAGTTGCAACGTGCGGCAGGTGCGACAGAACGATTAATTGAAATTCTACAAGTTGAAAGCCATATTGTTGCGCCTGTAGAAAACCCAACATCACTCGATAACGTGACACCAGAAGTCGCTTTTGATGATGTGACCTTCTGTTACCCATCAAGACCCGACCAGCCCGCAACAAGCAACCTCACGCTAACGGCCCATGAAGGTAAAGTGTTGGCATTGGTTGGCCCGTCTGGCGCAGGTAAAACCACCCTATTTGAACTGCTGCAACGTTTCTACGACCCACAAATAGGCAAAGTAACGTTAGGCGGTGTTGAACTGAATCAGTTTGATCCGAACGAGCTAAGAAAGCAGATGGCATTAGTCCCTCAGCAACCCGCTCTGTTCAGCAACGATGTGTTCCATAACATTCGATACGGGAACCCAGAAGCAACGGACGAGCAAGTTATCGAAGCGGCGAAAAAAGCGCACGCGCACGAGTTCATTCAGAACTTACCTGAAGGCTATCACAGCTTTCTTGGTGAACGTGGCGTTAGATTGTCTGGCGGGCAGCGTCAGCGTATTGCCATCGCTCGTGCCATCTTAAAAGATCCGAATATTCTCTTGTTGGACGAAGCAACCAGTGCGCTAGACAGTGAAAGTGAGCATCACGTTCAACAAGCTTTAGAAGAGTTAATGCGTGGCAGAACGACCATCATTATCGCCCATCGATTATCAACAATTAAACACGCCGACCAGATTGCGGTGCTAGATAAAGGGCAGCTAGTAGACATTGGCGACCACCAGTCGCTCATCAATAGCTGCGAATTGTACCAACGCTTAGTTGAACTGCAATTCAAACACCTCAATGTGTGAACATTGAGTGGATGTGCAACTAAGTCACTGACATTGTGTGGTTTCAAGCTTCAAAAACTTAAATCACACGTGTTGCAGTTTTGTTAATTTAGCGGTAGGGTTTTTATTCCAATAACAACTGATCCCGATGAAGGGTAAATAGATAACGTTAATTACCCAGATAACACTAACTACACAGATAACAATAAGAGAGTTCGCATGGAAGCACTATTATCTGACTACCCGGTAGTAACAGAAATCCCTGTCGCTTGGGGAGAAATGGACGCCCTTAATCACGTTAACAACGCCGTATATTTTCGTTATTTCGAAACGGCTCGCTTAGATTTTTTCAAGCATGTCGAGCTGATGGAAGAGATGGCGATTACCAAAGTTGGCCCTGTTCTTGGCGACACTTATTGTAAATATTTCAGACCAGTCACGTATCCAGACACGCTGATGATCGGTTCGCGTGTTACAGACATTCAAGACGACCGCTTCACCATGGAATACGCGATCGTCAGTAAGGCTCAACAGAAGCTGACGACAATCGGCACTGCGACTATCGTTATGTTCGATTTTGCTTCAAACCAAAAAGCGCTGCTTTCACTGCGTTTAACCAATGAAATCGAGAAGATGAACACGTTAAAGAGCCCATGCTTCAAACAAGAAGCCGTGACGGAATAACCTATTCGCTGATTCAGAAAAACTCAGAAAGTTTCAGACATTAAAAAGGCCACTCGATTGAGTGGCCTTTTTTTTGATCTTCTGGACTTTGAAGCTTTTGGCTATAGACCTTGCACGTATTGAGCGTTAGTTCGAACTTCAACCATCTGCTCTAGGTTCTGTTGTGAACCATCAACGCCGTCAATCAAACCTTGGAAGTGTTTGATAAGCTCTACTTTGTCTTGTACTTCTTTCGAACCCGCACCGATGTTGGTTAGGTCAATAAAGAACTCGTCGAACAGACCAGAGAAATCCGTTACAGCGTCATGGTTTAAGAACTGCTCGTGGTTGTAAATGCTTGGGTAGCCACCCTTCTGCTTATCAACCGCGAAAGAGATACCTTTCACGTTAGTAATCGTGGTCGCTTTCTCACACTTCAGCATACAACCGGCTTCAATGCTTGGCTTGTTACAACCTACCGTTCTTTGGAAGAAACACTGACGGCTGGTCATCATTAAGATTGGGTGGTAGATGCTGTAGAACAGTTTGAAGTTCTCTGGGCGGCGAATATGACGAATCTGACCTTTGTTGATCTCGTTCGAAATGAAAGCACCAGCACAGTTTAGCTCTTCTTTCAGCGTAACCAATGCGTGAGAGTTTGTGGTGTTCATGAACGGGCCTGCTACCCACTCAATTCCCATCTCGTAAGCTTTGTAGGCAATACCCGTGTTGTTGGTCACGATGCGAGCTGGCTTGATCTCTTCAAGGATACGAACTGCTTCGTCGTAATCTTTGCCGATCAATACTGCAGGGAACCAAGGAATCAAACGTGGGTTTGCTGCCAAGATATCGATGTACTTGTTACAACGCTTCTTGAAGCTTTCAGGCAGTTTGAAGTATACATCCGCGTCAGTTACGTCACACAGGTGTAGGTCTTCCACATCCGCGATAAGCATCGACATAGTTGGCTTCTCGTTCACCTTCGGGTGCTGAGGCAGTGCTGGCACTTCAACGTGCTTAATCACTTTCACAGAACCGTTTAAGATGAAATCGATTTCGTCTTTTAAGACCGACACTTCTTTCAAAGGAAGAATCAGACCTTCATCTAAGTTGTCGTAGTTACAGTTTTCAAGCGTATGAACAGCACTCTTCACTGATTTGAAACGCTTTTCAAGTAACGCCTGAGTAATCGCAGTCTCTTTAGCTGTTGCCAATAACGATTGAGATTGAAGCGTAAAGTTTTCTTTTGGTGTGTTCACTGTCACCGTAAATGGTTGACCCACCTTAGCACTAAACGACAATGACACAGGTGTTTTACGAATATCAAGGAACTCGATCTTGTCGCGCATTTCGCTACCTAGCGCATTCTTAGCTTCATAAAGATCGCTAGTTACTTCTTGAATTTGCACAACAGAGATTTCATTGTTCTCTTTCGTCGCTTTATCAACGGCGTAGTTCATGCTGTTGTCGCGAGGGTTATCGATGAACATGTCTTTCGTTAGGTTGCCCTTAAGGAAAGAGTTGGTGAAATCACGGTTGAATACTTTGTGTAGGTTTGAATCGTCTTCGATCAACAAACCACTTTCTACAAAGCTATCAATCTGTTTTCGCCACGTGTCTACCACAGTGTATACGTAGTGTGCGCCTTTAATACGGCCTTCTACTTTCAACGAGTCAACTTTCGCGTCAACCAGTTCAGGTAGGTCGTAGTAAGCGGAGTTATCTTTCAGGTTAAGTGGGAACTTGTTGCCTGCGTTGGTGATTTCGTATTCATCACGACACGCTTGGCTACAACGCCCACGGTTACCTGAGTTACCGACACTTACAGAGCTTGAGTAACATTGGCCAGAGAATGCGATACACAAAGCGCCATGTACAAACACTTCAGTTAGAACATCGTGATCGTGTGCCACTTCCGTCAGCATTTTGATTTCTGGTAGGTTCAATTCACGAGACAAGTTAACGCGCGTCGCGCCAATCTTAGACAAGAACTTAATCTGGCCTTCGTTGTGCGTCGTTAACTGAGTCGATGCGTGAACATCTAACGATGGGAAATGCTTTTTCACCAAATCAAACAAACCAAGATCTTGAACGATGATGCCGTCTAGTTTGGTGTTCACCAGTTGGTTCAGCAATTTAGTGATAGTCTTAATTTCATGCTCCAGCAGCACAACGTTAAGAGTCAGAAACACTTCACAACCATATTCATGAGCAAGGCGAATCACACCATTCAACTCATCTAACGAAAGGTTAGAGGCTCTGTTACGAGCGTTGAAGGTGTCTAAACCACAATAAACCGCATTGGCACCGGCCACGATAGCGGCTTTAATCGCCTCGACATCGCCACCTGGGGCTAATAACTCAATCTTTCTGCTCATTTTTGAAGTCGCTCACTTACTTATAATTTTTAAGGCGCGTATTCTACCTACAACACGATCTCTTTACCACCTAACAACACTTTCCAAACTAAATGACCTCAATAATGCCAAACGAATCGATTTACCTATCCTTTATTCTTTAAGACGCTGCCCTTACGCTATGCGAGGAAGGATGGGTATCGCACTATCACAGCAGAAAGTGTTACTTCGAGAAATTGTTACCAAAGATAAGCCTAGCGAACTATTGGCCAGTTCGCCAAAAGGCACTGTTCCAGTATTGGTATTGCCAGATGGCCAAATCATCGAACAGAGCTTAGACGTGATGAATTGGGCGCTTCAACAAAACGATCCTCAAGATCTTCTGCGTTCAAGTAACCCAACACTTAGCCAACAAGTCCACCAGCTCATTAAAGTTAACGATGATGAGTTTATTAGTCACTTAGAGAAATACCGTGCGTCTGTTCGTTACCGAAACATCGATACGGAACAACGTCGACAAGCCTGCGAAGCGTTCATTAGTCAGTTAGAAGCGCTACTCACCGAGCAGCCCTACTTTTTCGGAGAAACCCCAAGCTTAGCCGATTTTGCCGTGATGCCGTTTGTTAGCCAGTTCGTAAGAGTCGAGAAGAAGTGGTTTGTGCAATCTGAATATAAAAACGTAGGACGTTGGTTAAGAGCGCACCTTGAAAGTAAGCTCTACACCCAAGTCATGAAGCAATACCCTTTGTGGAATGAAACCAAGCAAGATTGTTTTTTTGGGTAGAATTAAGTCTCCATGAATTGCTGGAGATAACTCCAAATTGCTGAAGATTACCGAAGATGACTGTAAACAGTTCTAAATATGCATAGACAGCTCTCTATTGTTATGAAAATCGTGACACTGAATCGCAAGCGATGCTATTGATGGCATATTAGATATCAACGAAAATCGCATTTCACTCAATCACAACGTTAGTTTGAAATGCGCTATGCCAAAAAACAAAGTAAACACATTCAACACACCTAACCCCGATTTTAAAGGGTTCGCGAAAGTTTCACTGTTAGTGGCCTTCTCGCTTGCCCTTTCAGGCTGTAGCGCGAAAAACAAAGCAACCAACACAAGCCCATCTGCTGCGCAGCAGAATCAAACCTACACGGCGAAGAGCTTCAATAAGCCCAATAGCAAAGTTACGTTGATCCTCTCTTTTTCTGGTGGCGGCACGCGTGCGGCGGCGCTCTCATATGGTGTGTTGCAAGCATTGCGCGATACCAACATCGAAGTTCATGGTGAAACGGTTAATCTGTTAGAAGAAGTTGATATGATCAGTTCGGTATCCGGTGGCAGCTTTACCGCCGCGTATTATGGTTTGTATGGTGACCAGATATTCGAAGATTACGAAGAAACGTTCCTTTATCACGAAGTCTCGAAAGATCTGTTCTCCATCCTTTTATCTCCGACTTATTGGTTCTCGTACGCCACCAGAACAGACAAAGCCACCGACTATTACAAAGCCAACATCTTCGGTGAAAGTACATTTGCCGACATGCACCGAGAAGATGCACCCTACATTGTTATTAACGCGACCGACATTTCAACGGGTTCGCGTTTTTCATTCACACAAGAGTATTTTGACCTCATTTGTTCAGACTTGAACAGTTATTCAGTGTCCAGTTCGGTGACGGCTTCTTCTGCTGTGCCTTTCGTTTTCACACCTGTGGTACTAGAAAACAAAAATGACTGTGACAAATCAGAGCATTTACAACCCTCATTTGAAGCCACGAGTTATCGCAATAGAAATCTCATCAAATCGCTAGAGTCCTATAGCAATAAGGATGATGTGAGTTATCTCCACCTTGTGGATGGCGGGATTACTGACAACCTCGGTTTACTGTCGGTGTATGAGATGTCTGAATATTTGCGTTACAACGACAACGAAGAGCTGAAAAACTTGTACGACACCCAGCACGCGCGTCCTATTGTCATCATTTCGGTTGATGCGTCGACGAACCCAGAATCTGGCATTGGAGAGTCGATTGAAGCGCCTTCCATGAAACAAACGGTGGATGTCATCACCGATATCCAGTTGCATCGCTACAACGATACAACAAAAGATTTGATCGTTGACGAGTTGCAATCTTGGCAAGAACTGGCCTCTCATCAAGGTCGTAAGGTTTCACCCTACTTCATTGAGATCAGCTTAAATAAATCAGACAACAGCGCCAAGCGATATTTGCTCAATCAAATTCCGACGGACTTTATGATAGACAAAGAAAACGTCGATCTATTGATTGAAGAAGGTAACAAACAACTTGTTGCCGATCCGGAATTCCGAAACTTTTTATCATTTGAACGCAACAAATAATGCTAATCTAGTTGCTTATTAACACACGGTTGGGCAACTAAAGTTACGTCATAACTTCACCTTTACAAGGATCACTATGGAATTTGAAAACAACATCTTACATCTCGGGTCATTCTTTGCAGTGACCATGGGGATCGTGGTTCTATTTGTCGGACGAAGGCTGAATCAAGTCATCGGTTTTTTGAAAGAGTTCAGTATCCCTGAACCTGTCTCTGGTGGGATTTTGGCATCGCTTCTGTTCGCGGTTTTATACGCGACGACCTCAATCGAAGTGCAGTTTGATCTGTTTGCCCGCGATGTATTATTGGTCTACTTCTTTACCACGATTGGGATTAACTCAAGTTTGAAAGACCTGTTCAAAGGCGGAAAGCCCTTGGTGATTTTGCTATCAATCACTATCTTCTTCATGATTATGCAGAACATCGTCGGTATTTCTGTCGCATCAATGTTTGGCCTAGAGCCTGTCTTTGGCCTGCTCAGCGGAAGTATTTCACTGATTGGCGGACATGGTACCGCGATTGCTTGGGCACCCAAGGTTGCAGAAGAGTTCGGCCTAGAAAGCGCGATGGAAATAGGTATCGCCAGTGCAACATTCGGGCTGATTTTAGCCAGCCTGATGGGGGGGCCTATTGCGAAGTTTCTCATCAAACGTCACAACCTCAAACCTGCTGACGGGCAATCAAACTCAATCGATTCAAATGCAAAAAAACAACACCAAGCTCTTACATCATTTCAATTTTTAGACGCCGTGTTAGCGATTCATATTTGTGTCATTGTCGGCGCGTTGCTTAATGAATTGATCAGTCAAACCGGGTTACAGCTTCCACTGTTCGTATCGTGTTTATTTGCAGGTATCGTGATCACCAACGTAATGCCAGAGTCCTACCCAAGAATATCAGGCACTAAATGGCCAACACGCTCGCCTGCTATCGACTTAATTGCTGAAATATCCTTGGGTACATTTTTGGCGATGTCACTAATGAGCATGCAACTTTGGACGCTCATTGATTTGGCGGGTCCTATCTTCGCGATATTGGCAATGCAGCTGCTACTAGCCGTGATAATCAATATCTTCATCGTGTTCCCATCAATGGGTAAGACCTATGATGCAGCCGTTGTATGTGCTGGGTTTGGAGGGATTTCGTTAGGTTCAACACCTACAGCCATGGCAAACATGTCGGCAGTAAGTCAGAAATATGGGCATTCAGCACAAGCCTTCATCATCGTGCCATTGGTATGCGCGTTCTTCATTGATTTAGCGAACGCACTGATTATTCCTTACTTCATGAGAATGATGTAGCTGACCTTTGTTAAGACGGTACACCACAATTTGTTAAAGCGGTGTACCGCAATTTATTTAGGCGGTATACCCCAATAAAAAGAGCCGCTCATACAGAGCGACTCTTTTACTAATGACTCAATTTGACTATCACTAACGACTACCCAAAGCTTATTGAATCGCTATCGAAATCTCGACTTCAGTTTCGCCTTTGTAAAATTCAAAGTCTGTCGTGTAAGTTCGAACATGTGGGCAATCTGCTGCGTTGAAGTACGCCCACACTTCGCCCCATAAATCGATGACCGCTTGAGGAAGTTCACCTTCAGCAGAAAACGTCAGATATTTACCTGCTTCAATTTCGGTTTCGACTAGGTCATCTAAATTGTTATCGGTAAGTGCATTGGTACATGCAATAACATCAAACTCACCAGTAAAATCCGATTGGTAATTGGTGTAGACACCATACACTTTTGAATCTGGTGTCAGCTTAGGAAAAGCTTGATCGAAAAAACCTTGCCATAATTGACCTATCTTTGCTTTTGTTGGATCAATCTCATCGGTATTAGTGGTTCTTACTGAAAACCCGTACGCCTTTACGGCTTCAATCGTTTCTACTTTCATTCGTTTTATTCCTAAGCCAATCGACGTTTTAACTATGTAAAATCTTAACTAATCTTGTATCTCTTTGTGGCCACACTTTTCACAGACAAGATGACGAGAAAACTCATCCATTGACGCGATAAACGGGCCAAGGAACCAACCTTTTATCATGCCTGCCCAAAACTCGCTTCGCTTTTGGTTAGGTTTGTCTGCAAACGCACTGGTCTTTCTGACCAACACAACAACGTGTTGTGTGTCTTCTCTGCACGCGGTGCAATAGCATTGTTCTATGGTGTTATTCATTTGAAAGCCTATGACGTTTTGAATGAAATTTGCTGAAAATGAGGATTGTTGACACAGACTTCTAGTGTGGAAAGATCAGTGAGTACGACAAGTTGTTCTACACCTTGAATACTGACCTTAATGCACTCTTCACGGCTATCATTGCGTTGAGTATCTAATCCGACACATTCAATCTGCTCGCCAGACTTCAGCGTTAATTTGATTGGGTATCGGTGCATACACACAATCTCAATATAATCGTAATCGTTGCAACTAATCATAATACCCCTCCAATTCATCCACCACGCTAATGCGACACGCCATACTATGCAATATGCATATAATCAATCATTTACCCAAATCACATTGATGTTCGTCCGAAACTAAACTTGCTTCTAAACCTACTTCTAAACTTAGCTTAATCCAGCTTAACCCATTCACGTTTCTTCTACTCACGCCTGCTTATTCTTTCATTGTTAAATAATAATCGAGAACAAAACAATGAAAACCATGAACCATTTACACGTGTTAGCTTTTTTAGGCTTAGTCGCTTCAATGATGACGTTTAATGCAAGTGCCGCCTCAGAAATCGATGCGAGGCACTTTGCCAATGGCAAAGCCAAATATCGACAGCTTTGTCAGGTGTGCCATGGCGACAAAGGACATGGCGACGGACCAACTTCCGCTTCGTTACCACACAAACCGGCTAACATCGCTAATAAACTCAATGGCTTTTTTGCCAGCCCAAGCTCTTTGGCGGATGACATTTTAGAGGGCGATGTGGAACAAGGCATGCCAGCGTGGCAAGGTGTGATAACAAAGCAAGATGCGTTAGATATCTTGTGGTATGTAGATTCAATTCAGTAAGTTTTCGCTTGTGTGAGCATTCTTGTATAAACACCATGAGGGGCAACATTGTCACGCGTGGCTATATCGGGGACTGCGATTACTTGATCGCTTTCCAATAATGATAAAGCCCGTTGATATCTGAAGAGCACATCAACGACATCGCGCCTTTGATCTGTTCTTCGCTCCACTCCCACCATTTCATTTCTAACAACTGAGCAATCTCAGTGTCATCGAATCGATAACGGATATGGCGTGCAGGGTTTGAACCGACAATCGAGTATGGTGCTACATCTTTAGTCACCACTGCTCGACTTGCGATAATCGCTCCGTCACCGACCTTAACACCACTCATGATCATGGCCTCGGTGCCAACCCACACATCGTTACCAATCACGGTATCACCAGAGCGTTCAAAGCCGTCTATCGCATCTTCAAACTTCTCGTCGTGTTGGTAGAAGAACGGGAAGGTACTCACCCATTGATTTTGGTGGCCTTGGTTGCCCGCCATCATAAATACGGCACCTGAACCAATCGAGCAATAACTGCCGATGATCAACTTGTCGATGTCTGTTCTATCAGGCAGCAGATAACGCGCACAATCATCAAAGCTGTGATTGTGGTAATAACCTGAATAGTAGCTATGTTCGCCCACGATGATGTTTGGGTTGGTCACTTGTTCTTTGAGTGACTTTCCGACAAACGGGCTCTCAAAATAGTTTTTCATGTTTGTACTCTTAGTTTCGTTCTTTTAGTTAGGTACTTGTGTTGCGTGTTTATGGTTTTAACAGGTTTATCTTAGTGTAAATGCCAACGTGCCCTAACGACCGCCTGCAATATCAATAAACGAACCGGTTACATACGAAGCTTCGTCTGATAATAACCATGCGATAGAGTTAGCCACCTCTTCTGGTGTGCCACCTCGTTGTAATGGTAGCTGCGAGGCTAGTCTGTCTACGCGATCAGGCTCTCCGCCATCTGCGTGCATCTCAGTATAAATACAACCAGGCCTTACGCCATTCACTCGGATATTACGTGAAGCCAATTCAAGCGATAAGCCTTTGGTGAGTGAATCCATCGCACCTTTCGATGCTGCGTAATCCACGTACTCAAACGGTGCGCCCGTTCGCGAAGCCGCAGACGATACATTCACAATAGAACCTGCACCATCAGCTTGTTTGATAAAGGCTTTACTGCACAAGAAGCAGCTTGATACGTTCGATTTCATCACCTTTTCAAAGCGATCCAATTCGATGTCAACTAATGGTGACTGGGTAAACAAGATCCCGGCATTATTGACCAAATGAGTCACTGGGCCTAGCTTGTTACGAGCAATCTCAAACAAAGATTTCACATCTGATTCAACAGACACATCCGCACGCACGCTTATCGCGGTTCCGCCCTGCTCGCGAATCTCGTTCACTAGATCTTCAGCTCGCGACTCATTGTGTATAAAGTTAACGCATACGGCATAGCCTTTACTGGCCAACAATTTAGACGTCGCTGCGCCAATGCCTCGGCTTCCGCCTGTTACAATCACTACCTTGCTCAATGAAACCTCCTAATGCCACTTGTTTGTTATAACCTGATTTTTCGATGAAACCTGATCGTTCGATATAACCTGATCGTTCGATATAACCTGATTATTCGATACGACCTGGGTTTTCGTTACAAACTGATCGTATCGATACAAACTAATTTTTCGATACAACCTGAACCCACTGCGATCGCCACGCCGGCCCTTCGAACGGGTCTGGACAAAATTCAGTTTGCTTTTGAATTAAACCATCAACAACCGTGTGAAAGGTAATCACTCGGTCTTTCAATACACTGTCAGTAACCGAAACGTCCGTTACTACCGTATCACCTTCACAGACAATCGAATTGAGGGCGAATTCCCAAACACCATTAGCTGGGTATTCAGAGTTGATTGCCGTAAAGTTATCGCGCCCTAATGTGAGTTCAGATGACTGAGGCCAATAGCCTTCAAAATCTGCGGCTAGCCATTCGCTTGCCTTGGCAAAATCATTACTGCGCATTGCATCCCAAAATCCTAATACCACTTCTTTTGGTGTCATTATTCTTCCTTTAAATCGTTCAGTTATAACGAATTTTTTACATAGCTATTTAGGTACGTGAAGAGATCGCTTTAAGCGTACTTAAACTATATACCTCTACGTATACTTACCGATGATCGTTAAAAGATCATCGACATGGTTCGCAATATAATCGGGCTTGGTTTGCCAGTTTTTAGGCTCAGAACGGCTATAACCGGCAGCCACCGCAATCACTTTTGCGTTCTTACCCAATGCTGCTTCAATATTGCGAGCAAACTGTGTATCCGCTTCATGGTCACCGATATACATCAAACACAGTTCTTTAGAGTGAGCTTCACCAAATATGTTCTCAACACACTTCATGCCGCCAAACGGATGCGGTTTTTGATTACCATTCGATACATCGTCATAGCCAACAACTGACTTAAACACCTCACCGATACCGTAGCTATCGAGTACAGTTCGAATATTCAATTGAGAGTTTTGCGAGCAAACCCCATGAGGAAGGTGCGCGAACTGACTGATCACGGTTTCCATTCCCTCAAACAAGGCTACGGGAGTTTGATTTTGCTCTTGATGCTCTGCCCACATACCACCAGCGATCAACATTTCATCATGAGACATCCCATAATAGTCAACATACAAGGCTTGCCAGTTTTTAGCACCGTGGTTAGCTTCACGATAAAGCGCTTCGCTAAGCAAATATTTAGGTAAGTTGTCGCCTGACAAGTGTGGCGCAACTAAAGAGATAATGTCTTTGGTGATTGCGATATTCTTTGGAACGGAGTTGACTAAGGTTCCATCATAATCCCACAGTATGGCATCTAATTTCATACACTATCTCTTTGTTTAAATTGGCCATTTGAATTTATCACTCTACCCCCTATTGAGGAAAATTTTATTGTTTCTAATTTGAAATATAACCCGGAACAAGCAAAAAATTGAGAGGTTGCGGTGCGTAGAATCGTTATACGAGAATAACTAAACAAGCTTTGCTCACATAACCGCTTTATCAATTGCAATATATCAGTATAATCCCCCGCTCTATAACGCTTATCCAGCATTGGAATAGCGTCATCCAAAATTTTAACGAGTACCCAATGTCGAAACTATTTTTCAAAGGCCGTATTGAAACAAGACAAAATCACGTTCTTGCAGGCTACAACGTAAACCGCGATGTTAAAGTGGGTACTGAAGAGTCACCAGTCAATGTAACGGTTCAAACTGACGCTCGCAAAACTGAAGTTGAAGCAATCGCTGCTGAACATTCAATCTTCGTGACTGTATCTGTGGATGCAGAGAAAGAAGAAAACACACTTGAGTTCGACACGTTGCTAAACAAGCCAAAAACAATGACGTTCGAAAAAACACCTAACCGTAACGATCCATGTTCTTGCGGTAGCGGTAAGAAATACAAGAAGTGTTGCGCATAAGGCTTCTCACTCAAAACTGCCAATAGCACGATGAGTTAAGTAATATCTAACGGGAAGATCATTGAGGTCTTCCCGTTTTTATTTGCCTAAGCCAAACCCACAAACTCAGTCGAGGTTGTCTGGTGTATTCAAATATGTTCCACATTGGGTACATTTGTAATCACCTGTCGCGCCCGAACCTGTAACACCAAAAGATAGAAACTCCGATAAAATTCGTTGGAGTAAACTCGGTTCTTTATCTTCAGCTTGTGGTGCCTTTTGCACTTGGCTACTGAACATCGTGTACCTATGCAGTGTAAGTTTCTTACAGTTACAGCAGAACGCTCTCGTCTTCTCACTTCCATACATAATATCTATAGCCTTAACTCAAAGCACAAATTCAACACATGGCAAATATGCCACATGTTGAGTTAAATCTATATATTTTCATAAAGTTATGAGCAAATTAAAGCGTTTCAAAGAAAGGTAAGCTCTCGACTGTTAAGTGACGTGTTGATGAACAAAGTTATTCAATTCAGTCACGCTTCTGATGATGTAAACCTCTTTCTCTTTAGCGCGCAATTCTAACTGCGCTCTAAAGTCGTCATTCCAAAATTTAGGACACAGTTTTAGTGTCTTATAACTTTGTATCGTGCCTTTTATCACTGAGCTTCCATCAGGCCAGCCTTCAGGTTTAACAAATAAACCTTTGAGCATTCGCTTGGTTACAAACCAGTAGCTAGTTGAATAAGGAAGGTCGATATAAACCAAGGTATCAGCTGCATCTAACCGTGTGTTGAACGAGCCTAGAGGGCCAAAACCATCGATGATCCAGCTTTCAGAATTGATTATGTTGTCGTGCGCTAGGTCGAACACTTCACGCTCAACAAACTCTCCGTTGGCCTTATAAACAATAGAGTCCAACTGGTGAAGCTCTATGCCTGTAGCTAGAGCCAACGCCTTGCTGATTGTGGACTTTCCACTCCCAGGTTTGCCAAAAACCGCGACCTTTTTCATATGACTTCCTCTATTCAGATAAAACCCATAAGACAGCGACAAAAAACCCACCTTACGGGTGGGTTCGATAAACAAAGCGCATCAACAATCCCACCATTCCTATGGAATGATGATAATTCGTTGGTTAGATGACGCTAAATTCAGTTTCATAACACTACTTTTATATATTGTTGCTTAGTTGTCAATGCAGCCAAACGTTGATTGGGAAGCTATATCATCGTCAAGTCGCACCCATTAATGGTCTAAATGAGTGCCTATTGGCTCGGTTATTCAGCTTTAGCCACTGTCGCTTCTGACAACTTACTTAGTACACCCGATATTTTTTGAATCACTTTGTCACAGCCATTGATCGCGTGACGCTCTACCAAGTAATTAGGATCGTTGTAAGACAACCATACTTTCTTATTGGAATCTTCCGTGACTAACACCTTCTGCGGTAAATCTATCGCGACTTCTTGAGCACATTGCATTAATGGTGTCCCTACTTTCGGGTTACCAAAGATGATGACTTCGGTTGGTCTCAATTCAAGATCGACCTTACTCGCGTTTTTCTGATGGTCGATTCTCGCAAACAAGGTCAATCCTTTGCTTTTGGCGATTTCTTCAAAGCGGTCAGCGGTCTCTTTCACTGAGTAATTACTTTGATATTTAATCAAACCATCAGAAGCCGTAGCTGAAAATGATGCCGAGAGTAAAATGGCGCATAGTGGTAGTAATTTTTTCATCGTCACCTCTGAGATTTAACCTAATCAAACTTACATTCGTAGCGCCACTTCTAAAATCAGCGACGTAACCCATGTCAGTATAGACACGTTTCCATTCTCAATTTGCAGAGAGGATCACTTTTCTAATGCGTCTTATTATCAGCAGTTGAGATAGGAATTGTTTCAAAAGCTAAACACATGATCAGTGCCACGACTTAGTCCCACACTTTTCACACTGGTATTCGTAATCACTGTCGACATAAAAACCGGGAACATTATGGTCACCTTTAAACAATAACGTCATCAGGTACTCCATCAACACGCCTAGTTTCCATTGTTTCTTTTCAGATTCCGCTTCCGCTTTAGATTGAGCATCGGAAGCGTTAACAGCAAGGTGCGGGGTAAGTGCGTTGCACTGCTCACAGTGATAAGGGTGTTTAATATATTTATTATCAAGCATTTATATAGCCATCTAACATTTATAAAGTTGACGAATACTAACAACTTATCACTCGGTTCTCGAACTCATTGTTGTCCTTTAGAGTTTTATTAGAAAGAAATGAGACACGAGATAACACCATGTGCCATGTATCTACTTTTATTGGCATTGCGCACAACAAAAAGAGTAACCGTGTATCGTTTGAAATTTAGTTAAGCGCTTTAATTAGAACCGTGTATTTCCACAGGTTTGCTTCATTTTCTCCGAGCTCGATACTTGCTTCTCCACCATCTTTATCAAGAATAAAAACAGGCATCTGTCCGCTAGACTCTCCATTTTCATAATCGCATGACATTTTGGCTTCCAGTAGAATAGCGTTAGCTTCATGCTTAGAAAGAACACCCGAATAAATGCATTCTTCAGTTTGAGATGAGACTTCCTGTCCGAAAGAGTCGAACTTAAAGGTTGGGAAGTTGAGTTTTGATTCAGAATCCTCGACAGTGATCGACACTTGGTAATCGATAGCTTCAATATTGTTATCGGTTGCAAATACACAACCGGAAACGCCAAGTAACAATACAGCTAAAGCAGTGGTTTTCATGTGGTTCTTATTCCTTCAACAATGGGCTTGCTACTCTGAAGTAACACTATGAATTCCCGGGTTTAATTTAAACGTTGTTAGGTGAAACTTGTTTGCCATTACTTGGCAAGATAGCTAACTTTTACTTTAATAGCCCTTTGTCCGCAGCACCTTCAAGCTGCACTTCTAGTTCTTTCCATAGAGCACGACTGCCTTTAGAAATACGCTCGCCATTAAAGGTCAGTACTTTATCTTTAGATATGTTGTGCTTTTTCCAGCTATGACCCCCACCATGGATGTTATGAAGCAAAGGCGGCACTCTATCGATCGCCTTACCAAATCTGGCTTCCGGTGACTCACCCGCTTCGAACTCAAGCCATAAATCCAAATACTCGGTTCTTAAATGGCTTGGCAATGATTTCAGCAAGCGCTCAACACAGTTTCTCTCTTTGAGTTTGTTTTCTTCGGTTTCACTGGCATAAATGATGGTGTCTCCTGCATCGATTTCCCCAAGGTCATGTATCAGTAACATCTTCATCACTCGCGTAATATCGATTTGTTCATTGGCATAGTCTTTCAACATAAGAGCGCTCAAACAGACGTGCCAACTGTGCTCAGCGGAGTTTTCATATCGATCCAATCCAACCGGTTTTGTCTGTCGATGAACATCCTTTAATTGTTCAATCTCGACCATGAATTGCAGAATGCCTTTGATTTCTTCCACGATGAGCTTCCTTTAATTGAGCTTGAGCAACACACGAATGAGCCTTAGCTTATTTACCTGTTAGCCATAGGGTGTTCAGGGTTTAACTGAAGCAGATCCCACAAGTTACCGTAAAGATCTTCAAACACAGCAACGGTACCGTAACCTTGCTCTTTAGGCTCTCGGACAAAGTTAATGCCCAAAGACGTCATGCGTTCGTAATCACGCCAGAAGTCATCGGTGTTTAAGAATAGGAATACGCGTCCACCAGCTTGGTTGCCGATGAAATCAAGTTGCTCTGGCTTGGAAGCTCTAGCAAGTAACAGGCTCACACCGGTTGAATTTGGTGGAGCAACAACAACCCAGCGTTTATCTTCTTCTGGTAAATACGTGTCTTCGATGAGATCAAACTTAAGCTTGTTTACATAAAAATCAAGCGCTTCATCGTAGTCTTTTACCACGAGTGCAATGTGGACAATATTCTGTTTCATAACATACCTTGTTGGGGTTTTAGCTACGTGGAATGATGCCATGAAGCAGGCAAAGACACTAGGAGTTAACACTTAGTTTGGTGTTATGGTTAAAACAGTCCTAAGAGTACTCATGTTTTAGTTGCTAGCAAAGCACCGCAAGTCGCCAAAAAGCCACCTGATAACCTGTTCAATAGCATCTTTGCTGAGCGCCCTTGAAATACAAAACGAGCTTTAGAGGCAGTGCAAGCATAGAGACTCAATACTCCACCTACAGCTACAGTTGAAATCACCAAAATCATCATCACATCTGTTGTGGTAAATGTTTTTAGGTCTATGAATGCGGGAAAGAAACCCATGTAAAACAAAATCGCCTTTGGGTTTGAAACTGTCATCAATAAGCCGATAGTCACGCTTGAGGCTTTCGTTCCTTGCTCCGAAGATGTACTCGATGATTCACTAACATCTGACGTCCATGTTGTGTAAGCCAACCAAAACAAATAGGTAACGCCTACATATTTAATTACCGTAGCAAATTCACCCATTGCGCTAGCTAAAGCTGATAAACCAGACAAAGCTAAGAATATAAAAATGTAATCCGCGATTAGTACGCCAAGCACCACTAACAAGCCTTGTTTCCAACCAAAGCTTAGAGACCTCGACAGAACTGCGAGAACGCTGGGTCCCGGTATGGCTGCAGATAGTAACATCGCAACAAATAGAGCAATTCCTGATGTAATTGACATGATCCCTCCCTAGATCGTTTGTCGTTCGACAATTAACCTATTTATGTGACTAAACGATTTGACCGCGCATGATAAATTGCGGGCCTGCTGCGCCACCTAAATACTGTTCATTGGTATCTTCGAAGCCGCCTTTCTTATAACAGTTGAATGCTGCGGGATTTTTGCAATTCACGGTTAAGTAAATCAACTCATACGCTGAGTAATTCGCTTTTAAATATGGAAACAAAGCTTTGACCGTGCCCGTTCCTAAACCTTTACCTTGCTGGTTTTTATCAAGCACAAAAGCTCTTAAGCCAATACTTCCTTCAGGGCAGAATTCGTAGTGCTCTGCGTAAGCGATATCCAGCTTAAAGAAACCAACAACTTCGTTATCAGACTTAATCACGTGCAAGTGCGTGGTTTCACTCCCGTCTAATAAAAACTCTGCAGCTGTACCAGCGAACTTAACCTGTTCATCGGCGAGTTGGATGGCCTGAACTGACGCCACATGTGATTCTTCAAGCCTTTCGATAGTTATCATTGTTGTTCCTTCTGTATAACACGCACGAAAAACCGACTAGAGCTCATCGCTAGTGTCTCGAGAACCGTAGTTTGGGAAGTTGATATTAAGAACGTTATCGTCCTCAAGCGTGAATAGAACACTTCCATTCTCTACACCAGTTTCGTTCCTATCTGAACAACCTAGAAACAACTCCCAATCAAACGAATATTGAAGTCGGTATTGATTGCTACTGATGTGTAGAACGTCTTTGATTTTAATACCGTTCACCACATGTGCCATATCATCGATGTATGACAGATCTGGGATTAACTTTTCTTCGAAATCACTCTTATGCTCGGTTAAGAAATTGAGCAGCTCAGAACATAACTCGGAGCCTTGAATCAATGGTTTAGACAGACTAAAAAACAACATTCCTAAATACTCCAAGGATTGTTTTGATATTGGGAAGATGGGCGCGAATCTGTTACAAATTCAAGCTCAACCAGCACTAACCTTTAAGGCTAAACGTTACTATTATTCGAGCTATTAAACGAGTACATTCGAACTTCATCTCGAGGAAACCAGCCCAACTTTTCGTAAAACTGTTGAGCGTTGATGTTGTCGTTATAGACAAACAAGTGAGTCTTCGGGATGCCTAACCCTGCAAAAGCGTTGACCGCCTCTGCGACAAGCTTACAACCTAACTTTTGCCCTCTAAAGTTGGCCGAGACAGCTAAATGTTGTAAATACCCACGACGTCCATCCGTTCCGACTAACACAGCGCCAATGATCTCGTTGTTACTTTCAGCCACAAAACTCAGACCAGGGTTACGATCTAAATAGCTCGCAATGCTTTCTTTCGAATCGGCATCGCGAATACTCATGCCTTCTGTCTGGCACCACAACGCGATCACTGAGTCGTAGTCTGAAATGTCCATTTCCCGAATGTTGACCACTCTACTCTCCTTGTTTATACGGGTACTTAGTTAGCCGTGTTTCTCGTAATAAATGAGTAGCTAATAATACTTATGTGTTAACGAATATCTTGGCAGAACCTAAAGAGATAACCATCTGGAGTTTGAACGATGAACTGCTTCTGAATCGCTATGGACTCTCCACATTGATAAGACTTCGACTCTAACGCTAAGTAAATAGAATCAGCGGCGCTTTCGTTAACTCTCTGATATAGAGGTTCGATGTCGATAGCATCCCATTGAAAGTTAACGCCACGCCCTAAAGGTAACGCCAGATCACCTGAAAGCCATTTTCGACTTTTGCCCGCAATCCCTTCAAGCATCACATCAACACCATCAAGCGTTAGATAAACAAACTCTTCATCTGGGCGCTCGTATTTCACTTCAAACCCCAACACATCGACAAAGAAGGATTTGCTCACATTAATATCGAAACAATAAAGCTCTGGAACTACTCGTAATGTCATCATTGATCCTTTAGTCATTCAATTAGAGATATGAGGAGAATCTGTTTTACTAAGCCAGCTTCCCAAAGATGACTGGATCGCTCAACAGATTCGTCAGAGGAAGAAACAATGGCTCTGGTAACTCATCTAACTTAAACCATTTCCATTGCTTACATTTATCAGGTTCTGTTATCTGTGGTTCGCCGCTAGCGTCAGAAGCAACAACAAACAGCGTTATATAGTGCTTGTTCTCTTTCTCAAAAATATCATTGGTAAAAGAGAGCTTTTCAAATCCACTAACAACTAGGCCTGTCTCTTCAAGTGTTTCACGTTTGGCACACTCTTCAATGCTCTCACCCCATTCAAGGTGTCCGCCCGGCGTTGCCCACGTATGAGCCCCATGAGAACCAATTCGCTCTCCAAGTAGTACTCGTCCTTCACGTAGAATAACCGCAGCGACACCTACTCTTACTTCATGACTCACTTAAAACTCCTTAATTCTTACCAAAAGACAAACGTACAGCTAAGGTTTGACCAACGCTACACATGAATACGCCGACCTGTCGGCATTGCTTCCAAACGCTCGCCTAATACTTCTTTCAACAGGCCATAAGCTTTCTTGCCTGTGCAGTGCCCTGTATACAGTTTATCAATGGGGTATTGAGACAACGTCAATCCAAGATCTCTAATGTCTTGCTTTGTGCCACCAATACTATTCAATAATGGTAACCCCACTAGATGAAAGCCCCCGACAACGGCTTTTATTCTCGCTCCTGGGAACATAGCAACCGCTGTTTCAACCATATTGAGAACGCCACTATGCGCACAACCAGTAAATATAACTAAACCGTCTGACTCTTTAACCACTAACAGTAATTCATGATCAAATGAGTCGCGCTCTCGTTGATTCTTCGACTGTGTATATAGGTATTTATTGCCCTTAGGTTGTTCGTGTTTCGCACTAATATCAGTAATAGCAAAGACATTCGGTGCGATCTCAGTCGTACGATTGACGAAGACTAACCGATCGTTGCTGTTTTCTAGCAAGTCCGTATTGATCCCGACATCACTTTTAAAACCGAAAGCTCGGAAATGATAGCTTTTCTGTTCGCAATTTTTCAGAAACACTTTGGCTTTAGAGTTATGAGCAACAAAATCAGCGGTGCCATTACAATGATCATGATGCCTGTGTGATATGACAGCGAGGTCTACATCTTTGATATCAATACCCAGTAATGGTGCGTTTTGACAAAACGTATCGCCACTTCCCATATCGAACAAGATCTTTAGCGATTCAGTTTCAATATGCAGTGATAGTCCGCGCTCAACGGCTAAATCTTTCCTGTTATCCAGTCGAGAGTTGTCAACCAGCGTCGTTATTTTCATAGTTCCCTTTTGATTCATTTACGAATCGCACATTGCCCAACGGAAATAAGGTCTTTGATCATCCATTCGCTCAACCTCTGCACCCAACCTTTTGTAGAAATCATGCGCTTTCTTATTATGTGGACTTGCCGTCCATGAGATGTGAGAGGCATATGATGACTCCGCTTGTGACTTTAAAGCCAACATAAGTTCACGGCCATACCCTTTTGATCTTTGATTTCCTGTAACCAATAGGTCGTCAAGCCAGATTGATGGCTCTCCACTGAAGGATGAATATCGATAGTGATACAGTGCGAAGCCAAAAGGCTCACAATTCCGTTCCAATATTAATGCATGGGCAAATGCGTAATCACCAAATAATGTGCGTTCGATTTTCTCTATAGTTGTCGAGATTTCGCCACTAAACCCTTTCATACTCCGGTCAAAGTCAGCTTTTTGTTCAATAAACTCTAACAAGACACTTGAGTCTTCTTTCGTCGCAGTCCGTACGATCACTCTCTTCTCCATGGATGAATTTATTCGTTGTCGCCTAACGCCTGTTAATTGATGAAAAATGCCACGCGTTACAAATCAACTTGCTGCATCAATTAAGATATTTGTTTCGCAGACGTTATTGCTTGGGCTATTTTGGCCCTATGACTCGTTTCCCACTCAGCGAGTGTTAATGAAGCTTCGTCACTTGCTTTCTTTGAAGCCATTAAAAACACTTCGTCTTTCTTTGATTTAGGAATAACGACAATACTGATCTGCATCAGCAACAATGATATCTCCCGCAGAGACCTTTGCTCCCCCGCAAGTGATTGGAGCGCCCAATTCAGAATAGACCTCTTTCTTTCCCGGAACTGGATGAACACCTTTCGCAAAAACTGGAAACTTCATATCTGAAATTTCAGTCAAATCTCGAATGACACCATCAATAATAAAGCCTTTAATACCTCGACTCTTCGCGACTGCGCATACATTACCGCCGGCTACTGCATATTCGCTATCAACTCCATCCACTACAATGATGGAACCTTCTGGTGCTTCGTATATGGCTGAATGAAGCATTAAATTATCACCAGACGTTAACTGGACAGTAAATGCTTCTCCACAAATTCGCGGCATTCCCTGCCAAAGAGGACCAATACTAAAATTAATAAAGTGGTCGTTACTTAGTATGTTTCCGTAATCGGTTGTCGCAAGTTTTGAAAAGTCTGACTTCATATTTTCACTCCATGTTTGAACTAATCCTCACGCCAAACAAAGGTGTGACGCACGCTTGTCATTCAATGATATAGAGCTAACTCAAAGATAACGTTGACCTCGGACTCAGCTCTACAAAAAGATCTATTCCTGCGACTCGGTAGCTTCATATCTGTTACGAAAGGAAATTATTGTGACGCTACCGATTAACTTAAGTACAGACGCCGGAGAGACTAAACTCAACTAAAAGTACCTAGGGTTGGTAATTAGAAATAAGCACTCAACTATATGTAATTTTCAATATATTCACTAATTGACTCAGTAGCCTCAAACGAATAACTAATTGGAAGTGTAAGATTCATCTTCTCGACTTCTACAGCTAACGAACCGTTTTCTACCTCAAACTCTTCCCAACGGATCTTTCGTACTTTTGTTACCGCTTTTGCAGCTAGTAAGAGTCGAGCGAACTCTGCAGGGCTATAGCCTTGCGTCTCAGCAATAAAATGCTGCTTTTCTAACGTCCGGCCTTGCGCCAAAAGTAGATAGAACCGCGCAATGTCGTAAACATGAACATATTGGTTAAAGCCGATAGACGGCATACGTACTTCAATCGTTTGGCTAGAGAAAGATTCTACAATTCGTTTTAGCTGACAATCCTCACCGCCATAAACCAAACTAGGACAGTAGACGACGTGCCACCTGTTTCTAATAGCGCTATGTATCGTTTCTACGTCTAATCTAACGGCGTCTAAGGGTTTCAGTCTAAACTGTCTCAAATCAGCGCTAGATGCGTTGCCAAAAAGCCAAACACCTGATGTATGTATCTTTGTTGCGCCTTTAGCGGCAAGTAGGTCTAACTCAGAGAGCAATTTCTGCTCCACATCGGCTATTTCATGTGCGGAGAATTGTGACCAATGTGGACGCGCACAATTCACAACCACGTCAAAGAAGCCTTCAAAGTCAGCTCTATCTTCTATTAACCCAACTATAGGAGGTGTGACGACTTTGTCTCTACCGTATGTAAAAACTTCAAAGCCACTTTTTGTGAATAGCGATGTAACGTGACGACCAATGTATCCACTAGCCCCCGCAATTAATACTTTCGTTATTCCCTTATTCTCTCCATTACACATAACCAATGACATGCATCTCCCTTTGAAGAAACATTCTTCAATATACGATCAGCCAATACACTCTTAGCATTTATGTGTTGATCAAGCTAACAAGCCCCTTTGATTCCAAAAAGTATTGTGTGGTGAGTAGTTAGATATCAACCTTTTCTGTGAGCCTTGCTTTCAATTTTATGCCCAACTTAATGTGGGCTTTGGGTTGAACCATTGGCTCTAAGCCAAACTGCTTTCTTGTATTATTCAATAACAAAGGCGGTAACTTTTCTTCACAGTACATGGCGTATTTTTCAAAGTACAGCCTCGAGTATGCACCATCAGCGATATCAAAAGGTTCATCAAGTTGAAGTCGCTTATGTTTAACCCAACCTTCGAGTGAGTACCAACATGATAGATATAAAGGCCCCCAAAGATTCAGAAAATGCTTTTTTGATACCAAATCATGAGTAGCAAAGTACCCCATTCTCTGCAACGCGACACTTACAGCTTGAGCTGCTTGTAGTTCTTCTTTGCTCCATGTCGATACATAATCCACACTAACGTCACTAGTTACCTGACTATAAGGCTCTCTTTTGTGAGCGTCTGTCACCAACCTAATCGCAGGTTTTAATGCTGACATCTCTTCCATCGCCCAATTCAACAATTCGGCGTTACGACTTCGGGTCGATTCCTCAATAGATTTCGAACCTTGTTTCAGTCCAACCAGTAAGACGAAAGTTAAAATAACCATGACCATGTCCATTACACCGGAGACACCACTCCAATCAAACTCATGGAGCTTTACGGTCACTTCTTTTGAAATGTCTATTGCTGATGAAATTGTTAGAAATAAAGACGCAACAAACACCGATAGTAAGACAATGTTTAATATTATTTTTCTCATAACCTTCGTCCAAAAATTTTTTATATCAAATCAATACTTTGCTAAATAGTAACCTAAGTAATTACCAACATTAAGTAACTCTTTTTACCAGTCAAAAACCGTACGTAGTTGATGCCAAAAATGGTGAGCTATACTTGTTAAGAGAACATGGTTCACTCAGATAAGCATAATTGGATAGACGAGTTATCGCCGCTTTAAGTGGCTGACATAGCAACCACCTAACCTCAACCATTGTACCGAAAACACTAAAGTTGATTCGAACTGGAAATGCCAATCGTTTAGCATCATGCTGATATAGATAATAAGCGCTTGTTATGTGCTTTCTATTGAGGGCTATCTCCTGGGTTATCACGATACCAGGCTTCGAGCAGTTCCCGACCATAGATAACTTCTGTTTGCATATGCATATAAAGAAGGAATACAGCCAATAGAAAACTAACGCCGTTCAACCACCTTAATGCTTGTTTACGCTCTGCATCATAGAAAAACATACTGACACCAACAAGGCAGAAAGGATAACAACCTATAAGAAGTAACAACCAGCCAAGGTAGCTTGATATTGCCATATCTGTCATTTCTGCCCCCCTAAGAGCCGTTAGAAAACTCAGTGTACTTTAGAGTAACCATTCAACTATTAGCAGTTCACACAATCGAGTTTCGAGTCACTTCAAATTGGGGGTTGATGCTGGGACGTTAAGCGTGAGCAACACCTAACCGAAACCATTACACTGCAAACACAAAACTCGACGCAACTAAAAAATGCCGAGCGTTGTGAATTAGTCTTAAGCTAATAAAAACTAAGTGCTACTCTCCACTTTCAAAGTGGGCAAATACTTCTGCGCCAGTCATATTTTGTGTTTCATTTTTAAATTCGTAGTATTCGGGCTTTTCATCGATAAATATCTGATGAGTTAATTTGTAGTCATCCCCAGACATCAATAAACCGACAGGAAGGTGATACTGATTATTCGGCACCAAAAAGTAAAACAAGTGAGTACCACATTTACCGCAGAACCCTCTCTCAGCCCACTCGGATGACTTATATCTCACTACATTTGATTCACCTGATATTTTAACTGAGTCAGCGCAATCAATGACTAACATCGGACCGCCAGACCAATTTCTACACATACTACAATGACAAGCCCCCAATTCATTACTGGCGTACTCTACTTCCAACTCAACCGAGCCACATAGGCACTTTCCTTTACCTTTCATGAATCCTCCAACCTTTGCAATGTGTGTAAAATGAATAGCAGATAACGTTTTTTATACCGATGACTTAATAAGAAAAGGCTATTTTTTGTTTCCCTTATCCGACAGATACGCGGCATACTTTTTAGAGATCCATTTATGAATATGAAGCCCTGTTTTACGAACAAGATACAAATCTATAGCAGCTAGAATCACCAAACCGATTACAGTTCCCATTACAAAACCTCCATGCTCATTAAATTGTCACTCTCGCAAATAGGACAGAAAAGCACCGTGAACCTAGACATACTATCAATGCAAGTTGGATGAATTAACGCGGCCTGATGTTTTCAGCCACACGCCACAGCACACCACTTGGGTCAGTGATACAAAACTCAAGCATTCCCCAAGGCTGTTCAACAACCTCGGAAACGGTAACTTCAAATTCCGACACTACATTAGAGTTCTGGATGTGTTGATACCAACTTTTTACGTCTTCAACCAGCAAGTGCATCATGTAATTGTGACAGTGCGCAGGTTCATAAAAGTTTTGCAGAAGGAACGCACAACCGCCGTGTCGTAGATAGGCGATATCGTGAAATTCAGACATCACTTCGAAGCCGATTGACTGGTAAAAGCGCTTGGATAAATCGAAGTCTTTCGCGGGTACGAAAGACTTAATTTCTGAGACTTTGAGGTTTTCCATCCTACATCCTTATAGTGTTGATATTCTTGTGCTGACACGCTTAACGCTTTAAGTAGTTACGGCGTTTATTCAGAGTCTTGCTGAAATGAGTCGACTTCGGCTTTAGTTAGATAACGCCACTGGCCTGCTTCAACATCTAAACGAACATCACCAATCTGCTCACGGTGTAGTCCAACAACTCGATTCCCTATCGCAGCAAACATTCGTTTCACTTGATGAAACTTGCCTTCAGTTATGGTCAACAGCACTTCTTTACTGGTAATCACTTCAAGCTCTGCCGGACGCGTCGGCTTTTGTTCGCCCTGCAATTGAATACCCGCTTTGAACTTGTCTGCGACATCATCTTTGATATCTCGTGACAATGTCACGCGGTACACCTTCTTACATGACTTGGTTGGCAGAGTGATGTTGAATGACCATCGCCCATCATCGGTAATCAAGACTAAGCCTGTGGTGTCGGCATCTAAGCGCCCTGCTATGTGCAGTTCTGATGCTTTGTCTATCTCAATGTGGTTGAACAGCGAGGGATAAACTTCATCGATATTGGAGCAAATAGTACCCGCAGGCTTGTGCATTAGGAGGTATCGAAATTCACGCAACTTAAGCGGCGTGCCATTCAACAAGATGGTGTTGCTTTCATGAACCTGAGCTGATTCATCGGTGACCGTCTCGCTGTTTACGTTCACCTCGCCATTATGGATGCGTTCAATCGCTTCAGGCTTAGTTAGGTCAGTGCTTTTACATAGGTATTTATCAAGGCGCATTAATCGTCGGCACCACATTTTGCGCATGGCTTATAAGTACGTTCGCCTTGAGCAATCACCACATAGTCTCTAACGCAGTTATCACATAGCGCCAATTTTGGGTAAGCGTCTTTCTGTTTCTTTGCGTTGATGTCGCCTTCGGTGGTGTATACGGTTCTCATTTTTATGCCTTGTTTTAATAACTTGCTAGGCGCAAATTGTATCACTGTTTACAGCTTTGATTGGAGTGGTGGTGCATAGATAAATTGATTTTAAGCGCCGTCATTCCATGTTCTCGCCCCTTAACGGCTTAACCATGAACAACAAAGTCAACGTGCCACGCCTATCAGTGGTAAAATGATAAAAGCTCACCAACCAATGAAGTCACTAATGAAAAATTGTAATCAATGCGGGAAATGCTGTATCAAATACGGAGATGGTGACCTTGCCGCAACTCAAGAAGAGATCGATTTGTGGGAGTTGTTCAACCCAGACATCTTTGAATATGTTCGAGGAAGCGAGATCTGGTTCGACCCTGAATCTGGCGAACGTTTAACTCGCTGCCCTTTTCTAGAGCTGGTTCCGACGAAAGACACCAAGGCTCAAGCCAAGTACACATGCAGCATTTACTTAGACCGACCAGAAGATTGCCGACACTATCCAAGCCTGATTAATGAGATGGTACGAGATGAGTGTGAAATGATTGAGGTGGTGGATTTACAAGACACGAAGAAAGCTCAAAGGAAACTCGACCTGTTGATGAAAGACAGCCGCCCTTCAAGCTATTCGTAAGCGATGATCTTTTGAAGATCAATCTTCAGCGTTAGCTAATAGCCGCTAAAACCTTAAGCCAAATACTGGTTCGCTTCTAACCAATCAAGCGCAACCAGTGCTGCCAATGAACATACCGCTCTGTCGTTGCCATCAACAAACTTAAGCTCTTCGATTTCGGCATCTGGAGACAGTTCGCCAGTATAATCAGCAAGGTAACAAGTCAATTGCACTGATACGCCTTCCGCTTTGCCATCAGCTTGGCCTGTAAACGTTTCAACGTATTTGATTGAATCAGGCACTAAATCTACGGAGATCTCTTCTTTTATTTCGCGAACCAGTGCTTGCTCGTCACTTTCGCCAGCTTCACGCTTACCACCCGGTAGGTAGAACAGTTCTTTGCCTTTTGATCTCACCATCAACAACTTGCCGTCTTTGATGAATATCCAAGCCAGCTTATCAATTACCTTATTCATGTTCTTAGACCTTGTTATTTAAACAATTTGTTATTTCCGAACACTAACGAACTTTAAACCGTTAAACAATAACGAATGTGAACAAGTAGCAAAGAAAACAAAAGTGCCGATTGAAGTTGCTATAAGTGGAATTCCAAACGGCACAACTAGTCGCTTAACGCTAACTTAGTTAAATGCAACTGAACGATGCTTACATCGGTAGACATCAGCGGAAATTGAAGTCGGATTTGACCCGTCTGTCGCTATAATATTCGTAATATGGTAGCGATTTCCACCTCGCATAAATACTTCATTGGCTAGCTCTGTGTACACTGACTTAGGATTAGTTTCTTGCACTACGTGGCTGCCAATAACGTTACAAGCTGTGTTTTCAATCTCAGCAAAAGCAATAGGCTTAACTTCATGAGCGCCTGGCAACAATTGAACTACTCCCGATGGCTTCACTTGATATGAATTCGTCGGACAAAGATAAAATTCTGCAACTACACTGCTTGGTCGTCCACGGCGAGTATCAAGCACATCCGCTATTCGATAACGATTTCCGCCGGACATATATGCTTGGTTTTTGAGAGCCGGAATCACGTTATTTGGATGGGAATCTTCAAGTGTATAAGTATCGAACATTGTACAATTTAAGTTATGTACAGCAATTTCAGATATCTGACCGACAGACATGGCTTCTTTCACAACAGGAATTTTTCGCGTTACACAAGCATTCAACGCAACTAAAGCAATAAGAGCTACAACAACTTTTTTCATATTAATTTATTCAAAAAAGAACGCATAGTACAAACGTAAACTGTTGCTTTGAAACAATATATTTGTATCGTTACGACTAAAATAGCCAATCATAAGCTATAGAGCCGTGACGGTTAACCACAACATCTCAACCATCACGTTAATCACTCGTAATAATCAAACCGCTAATCGATTAGCCACTTAAGCGCAGAGTCATGGACTTCGAATGACTTTATCTCACCAGACACAAACCAGCTCCCTACTTTTGAAGCGAATTCTTGCCAGCTTTTATCACCATAAATCGCGATTTTGTCTATCTTCGAATTGAGCTCTAATCCCAGTTTGAAATCATCCCAAGTAGCACGTAACTCCCAACCCGTTAAGGTAGAGATGTCGACCAGCATCTTGAGTTTAGATGAATCGAGTTCTTCTAGCGTAGTATTTAGAATTGGCATCATTGCTTGATAGTCATCGTGTGTGAGTTTACCTTTCGCTTTGAACACAACGATAGTTTCACTGCTAAGACGTTCAATTCCAACTGATATTCCGTGACGTTCGATACTCATAACCTAGCCCTCATAGTGGAAACTAGAGTTAGCTTAGAGGATTAAATAACAAAGAGATGAGAGGTTGGCGTCAAAACAGACATGCATCCAAACGAGTTTTAAATACTGATATTTTAACAGCGCTTAATCGCAACAACCGAATAAGTGTGCCAATGCTTCATCCTACCCAGCGACGTGAGTGCTTGTTCGTCTCGCTCATGGAATCGTACTATCTCAAAGTCGTTGAATAAGCTAAGTACTTTGGCTTTTGTTAACGGCGTTGTTGGGGTTCGATAGCCATGTGCCCAACTGTCATCGACGCCCATGAAATCGCCCGCGAACACGCCTCCCACTTCAAGACAGTTTTCAATATTGTGCCAAACCTCGTCAAAACGGGTTGGATCAGCAAAAAACAGACTCGAATTGGCAATCACTACGCCAGATTTCGGGTAATCATAGTGTTCAAATCCACTTTCAGATATCTCGACCAAAGATTTGCGACCAAAACGATCCCGACATAGTGCAATCGAATCAGGATTAACGTCGAAGCCATACACTTGATACGCTTGCTGTTCTAAAAAGGCGATGTCACTACCTGTTCCACAACCACAATCAATCGCAACATTTAAGCCTGACTCATTCAGTTTAATTGCGTACTCAGTTCTCTTTAAATGAGGTTTGCTTAGTGCCTTTTGGTAATACTGACGCCAGATCTCAGAGTGATCATCCATGGTACTTCTCCAACAGTTCGCTTAGGGATTGAACTTGCATGACATTCGGATGCCCTGACTTAAGATCAGCGCCCTCCGTGTTCAACCACACCGCTTTCAAACCCGCTTCAAGTGCTGGGTAAATGTCTTTGTCTAAGGTGTCACCCACCATGGTGATATCTTGTGGTGCTACACCGAGTTTGGAAATGATGGCAGGATAAAAGCCCGAATCGAACTTAGAAAAGCCAATGCTCGCCTTACAAAAGTAACCCAATATATATTGAGAAAGGCCAACACGCTCAAAGGCTCGAATGATGTCGTCTTTACTGGAATCACCAGCGTTGGTGGCAACATAAACTTGTTGAGTTTTCGATAGATCAGCAAGTAATGCGCGAGTACCACTCACTTCTTGTACGGTTTCCCAGTCACACATCTTCCCTTGTGCGTCTGGGAAATCGACCATCAGCGTATTGCCCCAGTCGAATAAGACTATTTCTGTTAATTCGATTAGCTTTGTCATCTTGCCTCCTGAATACGATGAATTCTCTAATGTTTAAGCGAGCCTATAAAAACTTCTCGATCAGGATCTCGTCGAAGTACTGGTCCCCAATCTTACCGTGTTTCTTAGCCGTTCCGACGATTTCAAAACCTTGCTTAAGGTATACCGCTAACGCGCGCTCGTTGTCTGCTCTTACATAGGCGAACAGCTTTTCGTAACCTTTGGCTTTGGCTGATTTGAATGTGTAATCGAACAACTGTTTTGCAACGCCTTGCCCACGGCTATTTGCATCAACATAAGTGCCAATAATACCAACGTGGTCAAAGGCCTTGGTGTAAGTCGCGAATGGTTCTACATTCTGAAAGCCAAGTAACTGGTTGGTCGTTTCGTTGACTGCAACGCTAAATACACCACGTTCTGGAAACGACTCAATGAATCCCTTTTCTTCATCAACAGTAAAAGTCTGATCCAAGATAGTATAACGCGCTTCGATAATGATTGGATTCAATACATCAATAATGCCTTGTGCATCTTCTACCGCGACTTCTCTGATTGTTAAGCTCATACTTCTCTACCTTTTTTTGCTTTGGGCAGATTCTATCGCTATATGTCATCCTTTTGATAGGACAGAATGTTGTCGAAGGCGATATCGAAATAGAGTTCGTAGCTATTTTGTTCAACATAGCCCAAATGTGGAGTTGCAGTGACGTTTGGTAAGGACAATAGCGGTTCGGAGTCTGTTGTTACTGGCTCACAATCGAACACATCAATAGCGACTGTTTTGGTCGGTACCTCGCGTAGTTCATGATACAGAGCCATCGGTTCGACTAACTCCGCGCGGCTGATGTTCACAAGCAGTGAGTTCGGCTTCATCAAGCTGAGGTCGTGTGCCGTAACACATCCTCTGGTCACATCATTCAAACGCAAATGCAAAGAAAGCACATCAACTTCTCGGAAGAAGTCTTGTTTGGTTGTTGCTGCTTCAAAACCATCTGCTTGCGCTTGATCGCGTGAAGCTTGGCTACCCCACACTACGACAGACATCCCAAATACTTGCGCATATTGTGCAATGCATTTGCCGATTTTGCCGTAGCCCCAAATACCAAGCTTCAAGCCCTTTAAAGTTCGACCTAACCCTAGTGAGCCAGAATCTTGCCACTGGTTTTGCTTAAGGTTTGACGCGTAAGTAGGAATGTGGCGCGATGCAACCATAATCAACGCCCAGCATAATTCAGAGGGGGCGACTGGCGAGCCCCGGCCTTCTAACACGGTAACACCAAATCGTTCACACATTTGCGGGTCGATATGGTTACTCACTTTGCCCGTCTGGCTAATCAGCTTGATGTTTGGGAGCTGCGATAACAAAGATTCGGTGATCTCGGTTCTTTCACGAATGAGCACAATGGCTTCAAACGGGACCAACTTAGCGACGAGCTCTTCCTCTGAGTAAGTCTCGGTAAATACAGTCACATCGTGTTGTTCGAGTTTGTTGAAGCAATCGAGGTCTTTTACAACGTTCTGGTAGTCATCCAATATCGCTATTTTCACATCACTCTCCTTGTGATTGTTAGTTATCTTGTATTGTTCAAATGAAGACTAAAGTGCCATACCTCGAGATTCAACATAGCACTCACAGGGACTTCACTATTGATAAACCACTTTGAAACGCTCCAACATAAGTAACATGTCTTCACTTGGTGAGATCTTGAGCTCTTCACATTCACTTGAGAAGAAATTCCAGTGAGCTTCTCTCCACCATTCTAGTGTTTTGTCACCCTCGCCCTCTGCAGCAGCAAACTCCGCCGTCACCTCGTTGTATTTGCACTGTGAGACTGAAGTGATCTCTACAATGCAAACTGGCTTGCCATCCCAGTCAGTGACGACTTGCAAGTGACCAACTACTGGTCTCGTCTCGCCTTCATGGCTGTACCAATATTCAAGGCTGCAAGACGCTTGTTTTTCACCCTTGAGAATTAACTGAGCACATAGGTTGGCGTTATATTCATCAGCACAGTAATAGTCGGCACTAAAGGAGGTGTATTGCGAGGCAACCTCTGCTGGCAATGTGTTGAGGTAGCTATCGAGATAAGCTTTGCTTCTTTCTTCCATGATCTTTCCAAATTCAATATTAGGTTGAGCCGATAAATACTCATAGATTAAGCATCTGGCTGCATTGGGAGTAACCTATCAAGCCAGGTTATTGCTGTAAACCGAGTGAATATCAAAATGTGGGCTGAGAAAGAAGAATATCGGAAGGATTTCGAGGCCAATACAAGAAAGCTAAAAAATCAAAAGAAGAGCCAAAAACAGCTTTAGAGTATGCTTTTGGCTCTGAATATCTCGTTACTAGTCGCTCGTAATTAGCAGGATATTAACGGTTCAAGAAGTCGACCGCTTTGTCTGGGAAGTCAGTAAACACACCATCGACTTTGACTTGGTTGTAGAAGACATCCAACATGCCATCAAAGTTATCAGCATAAGCTGGGATTCTTCCCGGATCGGCACGGAACGTGTACGGGTGAACATCTAAGCCCGCGTCTTTTGCTGACTTCATTAACGGTTTAATAATGATGTTATCTTTGGTCGATGCATCATCCACCAACATTGGCTTCCAAGGGCCTATTCCTTCCGCATAAGTCGCCACTTTTTTCATGCCACCAGCTTCAAACATCCAGTCGTAACTGTACGGCGTTGCTTTGTCGCCTTGGTACGTCATGGTTTCATTCCAATCTGTATAAGCCATCAACTGAACGA
This sequence comes from Vibrio tasmaniensis 1F-187, assembly GCF_000272405.2. Lineage (GTDB taxonomy): Bacteria > Pseudomonadota > Gammaproteobacteria > Enterobacterales > Vibrionaceae > Vibrio > Vibrio tasmaniensis_A. Next base: position 12,628 of record NZ_AJZM02000278.1, on the reverse strand, counting down.
GCTTAAGATCCATTTCCATCGCAGGCATGAGTTCATCATTGATGCGTTGGAGTTCATTGGCGTCAAAACACTGCAAATACACTTTGTCGTCTTTTGATAGGTAACCATATTGATGCAAGGTCGCAAGCACAGCTTTGGAGATGTCTTTGCCTTCGTGACGATGGAACCAAGGTGCTTTAATTTCAGGATAGATGCCCACGTCATAACCTAAGGTCTTATTTAAGCCTTGGATCAGTTCGATTTCTTCTGCAAATGTAGCGACACGGAAATCAGACTGCCACATTGGGAAGCGCGTTGGGTACCCTGCAACTCTGTTGCCTTGTTCATCTAAGTTAAAGCCTTCGGTCACCTTTAATGACTTGATCTCGGCAAGCGTAAAATCAATCGCATAGTAACGGCCATCTGCTCGTGCACGGTCTGGAAAGCGGTCAGCAACATCAGTGACGCGATCTAAATAATGATCATGCAAAACCACCAATTGGTCGTCTTTAGTCATCACTACATCTTGTTCGATGTAGTCGGGTTTCATCGCATAAGCGAGCGCTTTAGCGGGTAATGTGTGTTCAGGTAAATAACCAGAAGCGCCGCGATGCGCAATCACTAAAGGATCGGCGAACGTATTTGCAGATAAACTTAGGGCTAATAAGGTCAGAGACAGTGACGTTGTTTTCATTATTGTTTCCCTTGATAAAACAGAAGCTGGATATACCTGTCTCTGTTGTTATTAGTATGGTGTGGTTCAGCTAATAAACTACTGAGTTAGCGCTTCTTTTTCTCGTTCGAGATCTTTTTGTTTATGGTGCGCACGCTCACCGAGGAAGGCGTAAAGCAGACAAATTATTGAAGCAACACAAGCTCCGACCAAAATCATGAAGCCGCCATCCCAGCCGTAATGGTCAACCATGAAACCAAGCACCGCATTGGCAGCAACTGCGCCACCTAAGTAACCAAACAAGCCAGTAAGACCTGCCGCCGTACCTGCCGCTTTCTTTGGTGCAAGTTCAAGTGCATACAAGCCGATTAGCATTACTGGACCATAAATAAGGAAGCCAATCGCAATCAGTGCCAACATATCAACCGTTGGGTTACCCGCAGGGTTCAACCAATACACCAACACTGCGACAGTTACGAGAACCATAAACAGGATCCCTGCTGGAGCGCGTCGACCTTTGAATAATTTATCTGAAATCCAACCACACAATAACGTGCCAGGAATACCTGCCCACTCATACAGGAAGTAGGCCCAAGAGGATTTATCTACAGAGAAGTCTTTCGCTTCTTTTAAGTAAACCGGAGCCCAATCGAGTACGCCATAACGGATAAGGTAAACAAACGCATTAGCAATCGCGATTGACCACAACAGCTTGTTAGAGAAAACGTACTTAAAGAAGATCTCTTTCGCCGTCATTTCTTTCTCATGAGACGTATCGTAGTCGTCTGGGTAATCATCTTTGTGTTCTTCAATCGGTGGTAAGCCGCAAGATTGAGGTGTATCTCTTACAGTAAACCAAACAAAGACAGCAACGAGAGTGGCAAAAAATGCAGGAACATAAAAAGCGGTTCGCCAATCGTCGTTAAAAGCCCACAGCCCCAACAAGAACATTGGGCCAATCAAACCGCCACCCACGTTGTGAGCAACGTTCCATACCGATACGATCTCACCACGTTCTTTTCGTGACCACCAGTGAACCATGGTTCGCCCACAAGCTGGCCAGCCCATGCCTTGAAACCAACCATTCAAGAACAGCAGGATAAACATCGCAGTGATGCTGCCTGTCGCCCATGGCATGAAGCCGAAGCAGAACATGACCAATGCCGACATTAACAAGCCACCGCTGAGAAAGTATCGGGGGTTAGAACGGTCAGAAACACTGCCCATTAAGAACTTAGATAAGCCGTAAGCGATAGATACCGCCGCTAATGCAACCCCTAGTTCTCCGCGGCTAAAACCTTGTTCAATGAGATAAGGCATCGCCAAACTAAAGTTTTTACGGACTAAGTAATACCCCGCATAGCCAACGAAGATGCCGAGAAACAGCTGCCATCGTAGTCGTGTGTAGGTGCTATCGATCTTATCTGATGACAAGCGATCGATATGCGCCATAGGTTTGAATATTCCAAACATAGGAACCTCATAATTATTGGGCGAAGGAAGAATTTAAATGCTCGAACGAAAAATTTAGCGCTCATTCGAAATCAAGGGAATTGTATGTGCTTCAGAATTAATTTCTGTGATAGAGGTGGTTATTAACAAAAAATAACTTTAAATACAGCACATTAGTTTCATTTAATTAGACTGCGCTTCATGTTTTTGTTTGTGTTGTTCTTGAGTGCAGAGTGCGCTTGTATAGAAAACTATCTTTCGAGTGAGCAAATATCGAACTTTTCAAACAAGGATATGCAATTAAGTTAAAAAATTGTAAACAGAATCAACCTCTTTGCGCCCAATTAATGTGAATAGATAAGTCGCACATCGCAATCGGCAATGCGTATAACTAGCAATACATAGCCAATGGTGATGTTTTGTATTTCTTTCCGTTTATTTATCGAATTACCAAGGTTGTTTATTGTACATCTCAAGCGATGCAGCAATGTCTATACACAAGGTGTGTACCCATCACCTAGTAGTGAGGTTAGTCAGTGAGCATCTTACGAATTCAACAAACGTTAGGAAATATCATGAACAAATCACTTATCGCACTCGTTCTTACTGCTGTTTTAGCAGGTTGTTCATCTGGCAGTGGTTCTGAACCGGCACAACCTCAATTTGATGGTGACTATGGTTTCGAAAACATTGACCCAGGTTTTGGAAACGGCGACTCTGATAGTGATGTCGACAATGGGTTTGAGAATATCGACCCTGGATATGGCAAAGATGATTCAAAAAACATTGCTGATACCATTGAACAAGCTGATCTAGGCTTCGTCTACATCCCAGATATCGGTGATGTACCATTTTTTAATAAAGACACAGGTGAAGCTCATATAAGCGCCGTAAAACAACGTTCTGATGATAACGAAACGCTATACAGCATCTACGTGGATGATAAGCGTGTTGGTGAAATCATCATTCGTGATAACTATGTCAAAGTTAGCTCTGGAGACAAGATGATCTCAGGTGAGCAGAAGTCTTATCTTGATACTGAACATACCTTTTGGACTATTCGAGGTACGAACGGCAATGTAGTTGGTGACTTTAAGCGTCTCGACGATGGTGTTTGGGTGTTCCGTGAAGAAATGAACCGTGAAACATTTGTGGTTAAGTATCACGACGGTCAGTGGAACTTCATCCCTGTCGCAGACATTAAAAACAAGGTTAAAGACAACTTGCCGTCGCAAGCACAAGCCACCAAAGTGCGAGCAAAAATGCAGGTTAATAAGCTACGTACTTTGAAGTAATACTTATCACCAATCCCATATCAAAAAGGCATCCTCAAATCCAAGAGGATGCCGATCAAGCATCAACCAAGAATACATAACTAAAAAGCTCAAGGAAGATCCGGACTAGGTTACTAATTTACTGGCATTCAGTACTTTGAATTCGCCGATATTTTGTATACATAAGCGAGAGATCCAATGACCATCAAAAAGTTCCCCCTTCTGACATTAGCCGCTGTCTTGCTGTTCACTATGTCTAACGCACAAGCCAATGAACAAAGCCAAGAAGAAACTGCGATAACATTTGGCCTATCAGCTGAACGAGGGTGGAGAGATTGGTCTGCTTCTTACATCAAATATCGTGGTCCGGGAAGCATAGGTTATGGCATCGAGTTTACTCGCTCGGCTTATAACGAAGATGAAGAATCGTACGAATACAAACAACGCGACAACGAATATCAGTTTCACGCCCCTATTGGTATCACCGAAAACTTGTACATCACGCCAGGTTACGGGATCAAGCGTACCCACACGGACGTCACTTTAGATAGCCGCGAGTTCTCTGATAGCTCAACCAAACAAGTCGGTGGCTTAGATGCAACCTATATTATGGACAGTGGCTTTGTTGTAACCGCAGGTTTTGATAAAGCAGAAGGTGAAGACGTCGAGTTTTCGATTGGTGCAGGTATCGCATGGTAAAGTCGACTTAAGGAATCATACGCAAACAAAAAGGACCTAGATTTCTCTAGACCCTTCTATATAAACAGCGTTTTGTACTCGACATTATCGAGTTACACGAAGTGATCAATCTTCGATGTAGAAAGCTTCTACTGTGCCTTTAAGAGTAATAAGCATTGGCTGACCAAAACGATCTAGCGCTTTTGGAGAAGGGATCTTAACCCAACCTTCGCTGATGCAGTATTCTTCAACATCAGTACGCTCTTTACCATTTAGACGAATGCCGATTGGGTATTCGAAACACTCAGCCACGTGGTGTGGGCTGCGTGGGTTACCTGCAAGATGATCTGGTAAAGCTGGTCTTGAATTAGTATCGCTCATGTTCATTACCTGTATGTACGTAAATAAAAAAAGTGCGTCATTCTAGTCAATATAGGCTTAGTGCTCAACAACTGGTGCAATAAATCGTAGAGATCGTTTTAATCAACAGCGAGTTGTTTGATTTAAAGGCGATATAGGCATGAGTTTCAACGAAAATTTAACAGAGTTATGCATTGTTGATGAAAGAGAGAGCTTCATTACTCGAAAGGCAGATAACCTAATATCAAAGTTTTTATTCCGAACTTATCGATTAAGTTCAATACTCATCACTTTATGGTTCGGTTCTGATTCGATATCGACGATTGACCAACCGAGAGAAAGATACAAAGGCGCAATATTGGTGTAGGCGTACAACTTAGACGTTGAATCTTTCGAGGGTTGGGATTGATAATAGTCTGGCATTTGTTCAACACCACGATTAATCAATTCACTTGCAATACCTTGGCCACGCCATTGAGCATCAACATAAACAGCATTAATCCAAACCACATCCCGAACTTGATGAGGTTCCTGAAAATGGGAATATGCCAAGCCACCAATGACTACATTATCGCGAAGTACTGTTATTACTGGAGGGAGTTTTACGTTTTCTTTATAGGTATCTTTAAACTTGAAATTACACCATTCGCTTTGAAATAAGCCCTCTAACTCACTCCAATAAGGTGAGTTTTCATCGCAATTTCTAAAGATTACTTTCTGCATTTGTCCATCCTTTGAAGGGCTAATACGGCCATCCTAACCTTGGTTTATATTAGTGTAGGTAAAGTTACTCTTCTTCGTCGTAATCGTCTGCAGGGTCTTGATTGATTTCTTCGCCACACCCTAAGCATTCGGCTTGCAAATCTGTTGGCATCACAATAATCAAACCACAATGCGGACATAAATCGCCTTGTTGAAACATCCTGCTATTCCTTCTACTTCATGGCTATTGCTTAGGGTACTTTTGCTTACTCGCTTCTAACCAGTCATGGATGACTTGGCGAGCCGACTCCGACGGTGGTGCATTTCGTTTTCCGCAAATTTGGTCAATTTCAAACGGAAACGCTTTGCTCGGGACACGACGTAAACCTATGGTTAAACGCTGAGGTTTGAACATGCGGAATACCACATAGCGGTCGCTCATGATTCGATTGTGATAAACACCAATGCAGTGTTTTTGCTCCATGCCTTCTTTTTCAAGGTCGTAGTAATCAGTAAGCGGATGAATATTGTCGTTACCTAGCAAAGGAACCGGATAAGGAATGTCTTTATCCATTGGGCGGTTACCCTCTAAACGACGCAGTTGACGTTGCTCTGTCCATCTATCGTGAAGTTGTTCGAACATCGCAAATGAGTTCTGGCTGGTAATGGCGCGTAATGGATCATCCATCTCCAAATCTAGTCCTAACAATATCGCATCTTGGAACATTGCCATTTTTGAAGGCGCATTAAGCCTGCCCTCTTCCACCATCGCAATACCCAATCGACTGCCGGTTAGAAACGGATGAACCTGATCCAAACGCAGCGCTGTGTAGCCAACTTTGGAGTAATGCTTGAATTTAAGAACACGTCTTTGCAGGGGTTCGAGAATTCGTACAATGTGGTCAAGCTCATCACCGACGTTGTAATGAAGCTCTAGCTTATCGATGAATTTTAGGGTCGCTTTACTGCCGTCTAAGCCCAGTTTGGTTAAGATTCTCTTCTGCCCTAGACGACTCAGTTCCAATGCTTTCTTGTTATCGACACTGTGTTTCATGCAGATTAACGCCAAGATAACCGGCCTTAATTCAAGCAATTGAGCCGCCTCATAAGTGTTCGCCGCGAGCCACAACATCTGGTATTGATACTCTGGGAAATCATCGGTTATCTCACGATAACGAGCTGGCAATGAATCTAACCAACGACCATTCACATCAAACTGCTCAACGAGGTTGAGGCTTAAACCAATACCACCATCGAGCGGTCGTCTACCATCTTCAAACACATGAAAGCCCACGAGCTTTTGCGACCAATCACTGATCTCAATATCGTAATCAAAGCCTAATGTGCGAGTGGGAATGGTAAGTAGTGCTGTCATTGATGCCTCTTCGTTAATGGCGCGTTGAACTATCGAGCTTATCTAATAGCAAAAAAAACAAAGCTCGGTCTAAAGTCACTATAACAACCTTTTGTAAATTTCTTATCAATCAAAGCGATATAAATACGAGAGTACTTAGAAGATCTTTGAATGATGATTTTACGCAATATGAGACCTCTTCGATATCATTTACTTAGATAGAAACTATGCTTGTAACATCACTAATAACAAGAGGCTTTAATTATGGAATACCGACATATTCTGGTCGCACTTGAAATGTCTGATGACTCGAAAATACTCATTGATAGAGCAACCTTCTTCGCGAACAAACTAGAAACGGAACTTTCGTTTGTTTATATCGACGGTACTCACGGAGAAATCTACCCAGAACTCGTTGATATTCAGCAAAATAATGGTGACTTACCTGTCAATGAAGATGCGATAAAACACTTAAGAGAGTTTGAGGCTTACGCTAAACAGCCGATTCAGCATATTTTTGTAGGTACAGGTGATTTGAATGACAAACTCAAGGATGCCGTGAAAACGCACAACATTGACTTAATGCTTTGTGGTCATCACCATGATTTTTGGCATAAGATCATCTCGCACTCAAAGCAATTGATAGACTCTTCTCCCGTCGACATACTCGTCGTTCCTATGGACTAGAGCTTCTAGAGCCCCACGGTTCCTAAAGACTATCGCTCTTAAAAAATAGCTGTTTTGGCTTTTAAAGCCAGGCTTCAATAGCCAGCCTCTATCGGTATTATTGGTTGGCTTACATCCCCTCTTCAATCTTCTTGTTTACCCCAATCCAACTATCACTCACTTGCTGAAATCATTTGTGATCTTGTCAGCTTATCAACTCGTAAGCGTCTAATAATTAACAAATCACGAGTGTAAGTAATGAAAAAGATTGGTCTCTATCTTTTTACAAACGACTTAAGAATCAACGACAATCAATTGCTCGATTGCGCTGCACAGAGCGTCGATAAACTCATTTGCGTGACTGTCGAACCCACTTTGGTTCGTTTCTCTGCTGATTTCGCGCAAGAGCAAAATTATGGCGTACATCGCCAGAGTTTTGTTTCACAATCGTTAGACAATTTAGAATCGAATTTAGTGAGGCTTGGGCAGCAACTTGTCGTGATTCACAGTAATCATTTAGAACCAGACGTAGTCGAGCATGCACTCAGCCAAATCATTGCTACACAACACGTCACCCACTTTTTCGCCAATGCACACTGCGGTCACGACGAGCGACAATTGATTCATTCAGTACACCGTCGTCACCCTGACTTGATAACATGCTTGCCGCATAACTCCACCTTGTTTGACTCGCATGATCTGCCGTTTGAATTATCAAAAGTCCCGAGCTCGTTTACCAAATTTAGAAAGCTAGTCGAACACTTGAACCTTAATAGCGACGAGACGGTTATTGCGCAGCTTCCACCAGCAGTGACACCAGCACAAACAACAGCAATCCCATTATCCAGTTCTCCAAATATCGAAAGAGCAGCAACAAACGATTATTTGGGTGGCGAAGACGGAGGACTAGCGCATTTAGAAAACTACTTTTCACATGATTACGCCCTTAACTACAAGCAGACTCGAAACGCATTTGACGGCATCGAAAACTCAACCAAGTTCTCGCCGTGGCTGGCACTCGGCTGCGTTTCGCCTAAAACGATTTATCGCCATTTGAAACAGTTCGAAACCGAACATGGCTGTAACGATTCAACCTATTGGATCTACTTTGAGTTGTTGTGGCGCGAATATTTCTATTGGAAATGCTTATCTCTGGGCTCATCGTTATTCGGTGATTCTTCAGACCAAAAACTCAACACCCCAAACTCCTCGGGAACATCGAACCTGAATTTTGCCAAATGGAAAAGTGGCAATACCAACTATCCGATTGTCGATGCGTGTATGCGTCAACTTAACGAAACCGGCTACATGTCGAACAGAGGAAGACAACTAACAGCCAGCTGTCTGATCTACGAATTATGTGGCGATTGGCGACACGGCGCAGCCTATTTTGAGAGCCAACTTATCGACTATGACGTGGCATCAAACTGGGGTAATTGGGCATATATAGCCGGAGCCCTGAACTCTCAAGTAAACACCCAAACCAAGAAACAAAAGAATGCTAACCAAGCACAACCCAAATCACACCATTTCGACTTGTCTAGGCAGACCGATATGTATGACCCAGACCATATATTTATAAACAAGTGGAATACGAGCAACAAAGAACCTGTCTTAACTAACAATCAGGATGTGTTATGAACTTCAAAACCGTGCGCCTTGTCTTAGGCGACCAACTCAATGTCCAGCACTCTTGGTTTCAACAGGTTGATGACGACGTCATTTATATCATTGCCGAACTCAAGCAAGAGACTGACTACGTTGCATCGCACATCCAAAAAGTGGCCGCTTTTTTCTCTGCGATGGACTACTTTGCCGACGAGCTCAAACAACAAGGTCATCAGGTACTCCACCTAACTCTGGATGACACGACTCAATTTGAAAATCTCGATGCTCTATTGCAACACTATGTCCACGAGTTTGCTGCTGAAAAATTTGAATACCAACAGCCAGACGAATATCGACTTCTCCAACAATTGGCAAAGCTGAAGTTAACTGGGGTAACCAAAGGCTGTAGCGATTCCGAGCACTTCCTGTTTCCGTTTGACGAGATTGAAACCCAGTTTCCTAAAGACAAACACATCATGATGGAACACTTCTATCGTCGAATGAGAAAGCGCTTTGACATCCTGCTCGACGATGGCAAACCGGTTGGCGGAAAATGGAATTACGATGCAAACAATCGCAAGAAACTCAAGAAGCAAGACATCGACAACTTGCCGCAACCATTAATGTTTTCCAACGATATTTCTGAGATTTTAAAACGCATCGAGCATCATCAAGTTCAAACCATTGGTGAAGTTGGTGATCAGTTATTATGGCCAGTCAACCGAGCGCAAAGTCTTTCTCTTCTTGCTCACTTCTGCCAAGTCTGTTTGCCGCTATTCGGCCAGTTTCAAGATGCAATGACGACCGAGCACGATTCAAAATGGAGTTTGTATCACAGTCGCCTCTCCTTTTCGTTGAACAGCAAACTGCTAAGCCCCAAAGAAGTGATTGATGCAGCGCTGTCGGCTTATCAGTCCTCTTCTAAGCCAAACGCACCCACTATCGATATTACGCAAGTTGAAGGGTTCGTACGCCAAATTCTAGGTTGGAGAGAATACATACGTGGCGTTTATTGGTCGAACATGCCTGCTTACGCCAACAAAAACCATTACGCAGCAGACCGTCAGTTGCCTCATTATTTTTGGGATGGGCAAACCAAGATGAATTGTATGAAGCACGCGATTGATCAATCCCTCGACTTTGCTTATGCGCACCACATTCAAAGGCTCATGATCACCGGTAACTTCTGCTTAATTACGGGCATTGCTCCGGATCAAGTTGATAGTTGGTACCTTGGTATTTATGTTGATGCGATTGAGTGGGTCGAAATGCCGAATACGCGAGGTATGGCACTTTTTGCTGATGGCGGGATCGTCGGAACCAAACCATACTCTGCCAGCGGTTCTTACATCAACCGTATGAGTGACTACTGCAAAGGCTGTCACTACAAGATAAAAGAACGCAGCGGAGAGCAATCTTGCCCTTTCAATAGCTTGTACTGGCGCTTTATGAACCAGCACCGCGATGCGTTAAACCGTAACCCACGCATGGGCATGTTATATCGCTCTTGGGACAATATGGATGAACAAGACCAACAAGCGATACTCGAGACCGCAGAGCAACGAATCACAAACTTGGAGAATTTATAATGGTTGAGCAACTCAGATTACACATACTAGTTGTTGGTGGGAGTGGCGGTATTGGTTTCGCTGTGGTTAAGCACCTGCTGTCTGAGCTGTCTCGCTTTGATTTTCTTGATGTGCATGTAGACGCGACTTACCACTCTCAACAGCCAGAACTAGAAAACAGTCGTTTGAACTGGCACAAAGTCGATGCAACCAATGAAGCTGATATTGAGCAACTCAGCAAACAGTTTGAAAAATTGGACTGGTTGATAAACTGCGTGGGTATGCTTCATACGCCAGACCTTGGTCCGGAAAAGAATTTGTCCTCTATCGACCCAGAATTCTTTCTGAAAAACATCTCGGTAAACACCCTGCCTAGCTTGTTACTGGCCAAGCACTTCACGCCGATTCTCAAAGCCAGTGACAATCCAAAATTTGCCGTGGTATCAGCCAAAGTCGGCAGCATTTCAGACAACCGATTAGGTGGATGGTATAGCTATCGCTCATCGAAAGCGGCACTCAACATGTTCATCAAAACCATGTCGATTGAATGGCAACGCACCATAAAGAAAGGCACAGTATTAGCGCTACACCCGGGCACAACAGACACGGCTTTATCGAAGCCTTTTCAGACCAATGTCCCTGAGGGTAAGTTGTTTGAGTCGAGCTATGTCGCCCATCACTTGGTCGATATTATTCGCACTGCCACGCCGGACAAAAGTGGGCACTTCTACGCTTACGATGGTGAGCAGTTAAAGTGGTAGTTAATATCAGTGGCCGTCTTTCATGAGTGCTAAAAAAGAAAACCCAACAGAGTTGAGGCTCTATTGGGTTATTTTTTTGAAAGAGCGCCTTAGTTTTTTAAGGCGTTATGACTGACATTTTACGAAAGATCAAAACAGATCATTACGATTACTCAGCCCAATTGAACTTGCTGTCGTCAACACCTTCTTTTTCTTCTTTAACACGCTCGCGTCGGTGTTGCTCTTCAATTCGCGCAGCGTCTATCTCTTGCATAATGGCTTCGATGTCTGCCAAATCGTCAGTTTCTGTAAACTCGCCCGTCAGCTTGCTGTCTGGCTTTAAGTCGCCTTTCTCGTACAGCGCCCACATTTCCTTGGCATACTCGGTTTTCGCCAATTCAGGGGCAAATTGAGCGTAATAATCACGGATGTTATTGATGTCACGAGCCAACATCCACTCAGCGTTGTTATTAGCCGAAGCGTCGACAGCTTGCGGTAGATCGATAATCACAGGGCCGTATTCATCAACCAATACGTTAAACTCAGACAAGTCACCATGGATCAAACCAACGCAAAGCATTTTAACCACGTAAGTCATCATCACCGCATGATCTTCAATCGCTTGTTCTGGTGGCATCACAACATCGTTCAATCTAGGAGCCACATAACCGTCATCATCAGTGACTAGCTCCATAAGCAGCACACCATCAAAACAGCCATAAGGCACAGGCACACGAACACCCGCTTCGGCCAGTTTATACAAGGCATCCACTTCAGCGCTTTGCCACACTTTCTCTTGTTGTTCTCGGCCAAAACCAGAGCCTTTTTCCATCGCTCTGGCACGGCGGCTATTACGTACTTTTCGGCCTTCACGATACGCCGTTGCTTTTTTAAAGCTGCGCTGGCTTATTTCCTTATATACCTTGGCACAACGGATCGTATCGCCGCAGCGTACTATGTACACTGACGCTTCTTTGCCACTCATTAATTGGCTTGTCACCTCGTCGACTAAACCATCGTCAACTAAGGGCTGTATTCTTTTAGGTATCTTCATGCCGCCTTTATACATTAGTTGTCTTACAGATAGAAATATTAACTTAAGAAATGAATGACGAAACTATTAACGTGTTCTAAAAACGAACAGAAATTACGCCAAAGTTGGCTTATGACGACGACAACGTTCAGAACAGTAAATCACGTCATCCCAACAACGTTGCCACTTTTTACGCCATGAGAAAGGCTTTTGGCAAATAGGACATGTCTTAGTTGGTAAATGGGGCTTCTTGTGCATGGCCGTTTCCTTTTTGATGAGTCCACTTCTCGCGTCTACTAAAGATTCTCTATTACGCTCGATTCTCGCTTCATAGAATGACGAAGGTAAAACCAACAAACCTAGAGTCCCTACTACGTTCGTAGCTCACTTTAGGAAATGAAGAAAGTAATACCAACAAGCCCAGATTCCCTATTACGCTCGTGCCTCACTTTAGGGAATGACAGCTGCTTTTTATTCGATCCTGACATTAAGGGATGACGGCGAAGTGATTAATGACAACTTCCGACTCCGTCATCCTCGA
>NZ_AJZM02000277.1 GCF_000272405.2 Vibrio tasmaniensis 1F-187 | reverse complement strand
CTTTGACTCGTAAATCGAAGGGGTCATGAATGTTAAAACTAAAGCAATCCCGGCTAATGCTATTGCTGAAAGAGGTAAGGCTCCACCATACCTATCTTCCCAGCGTGTTTCGGTAAATATGAAATATGTTCCCACTATAAAAAATACAAGCATTATTAACCCTATAGGAATTAGGGCAAGATCAAATCGAGAGTATACAGCGACATCACCAATATCTTCATTCAGTGAAATGATATTATTGATTCCAAAGGCTAGGCTTACAAATGACAAAGTTAATCCAATAAAAACTGCAGGAATAAACTTTGAGACTCTTTTGAGTTTGTTTATCGTACTTCTAATGTTCATAATTCTCTTGGTAAAAGCTCATTTAGTGAGTTTTTGACGAACGTTTTAATTTCAGTTTCTATTACTTCTTTGCTCGTTTCGAGCACTCCAGATACTAACATCGCTGCCAAATCAATAACGCTGTCTTAAACT
>NZ_AJZM02000276.1 GCF_000272405.2 Vibrio tasmaniensis 1F-187 | reverse complement strand
ACGCTACTATCGGCGGTGTCGCATGTGATAGCTTTAAGCTAGCAGGTGAAACTCGTAATTCGCTTGAAGCCATTAGTTACCGTGAAGAAGTTCCTTTTGCTATGGATGCTGTCTTCCAATATTTACAAGAGTTCGATGACTTCAAAAACTATTGTAACCGTGAACTAAGATATTCCACATGTGAAAGCTGGGCGAAAACTCGCTGGGAAGATACTTGGTTTAAGGAAAGAAACAACCTGAGTTATGTAAATGCAAAGGCATTTATAGAAGGCGGGGCAATACTCGATACTCGCAATACAGTGATCAACTCTCTAGATAAAGATGCCAACCCACTCGGTGTTAAGTCTGAGGGAACCATCCGAAACAATGCAATATTTACAACGACAGCCAAGCCTGCAGGATCTTCTGAGACTCGAGCATGGAAAGCCATCACAGCGAGTAATGGTACTGTTTACAATGTAGGTAGTGTGTCTACTAGTGAAACCATTACGGAGACGTCAACGCCGGATCCTGTATTTAGTTCAAAAGCTGCTATTTGGGATGGTACGAATACCAAGCAAATCGATTGGACTCGTGGTGGAACTGCTAGACAAGGCGATTACTATGCTCAAGGTAGCATGCGTTCAATTGCCGAATCGGATACTAAGTTTTATGGCGTAGGCTACAATACTGTTGATGGTAGTGGTGATCTGCAAGATATGAATGCATCTGTATTCATCAGTAAATCTCTGGACTTAGCTGACAGCGCGAATACTTGGACGACCAAATCAATTGAGGGGGCTAAGGTCAACTCTAACTCGTCTAATGATTACAAATACAGTAACTCTGTAGCGACCGATATCAACAAAAACTTGTTTGTTATTGGTAACTCTAAGCGTAATGGTCGAGTGCCTGAAAATGGTAGCGCAGGCAGCAAGATGTTTGTTGTTACTGATGCTTCAGTTGCGACTCCAACAGCGACATACCTAACTGGTGGTATCTTCTTTGCTGGTTCGAGTGGTGAAGCTAGAGCAGTTAACAACTTCAATGAAATTGTTGGTCAAGTTGACGCAGAAACAACGCGTGAAGTTGATGGAAGTGAGCGTAGACACCGCGGCTTTATTTATCCATATCAAGCAACGGGTACTGACCCATCAAGAATTGATCTATTTCAGAACAAAGCTTGGTTTCTAGATGATCTAACTAACGATGGCAACGTTTCTGGAGAGAACAACAAGTTCCGAATCATTGATGCTTCAGGTATCAACGATGCGGGTGTTATCTCTGCGACTGCTATCAAATGTGTTGTTGGCGGCACACCTAAACCATACGATACAACGTCTCACAACTCATACTGTGGCGGTGCTACGTCTAATGCGGTTGAAAAGGTTGTTGCGGTTAAATTGATTCCTATCGAAGGTAAAGGTAAGAGCGATATCCAAGCTCGTAGTACTGATACAGCAAAGGTCGATCGTAAAGGCGGTAGCTTAGGTTGGTTCGCTTTGACTGTACTCGGCTTATTAGGGTTCCGTAGAAAATTTAAATAATTTCATCTCTTGAGCCCGAGTTCACAATTCTGAATTCGGGCTTTTTTTCGCCTTGAGAAAAGTGAAAAACTGGTCGATTCTTAAAGTTGGAGTCACAAAAACTCCGCAAAGTTGTAATCATTGTATGTTAGTAAATAGAACACCCGTATGAGGACTGCACTATGAAGAGACAAAAGCGTGATCGACTAGAACGAGCACAATCTCAAGGCTACAAAGCTGGTATAAACGGTAGGTCACAAGAAGCTTGCCCATATAGCCAAATGGATTCTCGGTCTTATTGGTTAGGTGGTTGGCGTGACGCCAAAGGTGATAAGCAATCAGGTCTCTATAAATAGATAGGGCGGAACATATTCAAAGATCAAAGCTCCATTGTTGTACAGCAGTGGAGCCTTGTTAGTTTCAGAACAATACAAAGATTCCCAGAGCTATTTAGCATTCTAGTTTCGCTATCATAAGTGTATCGCTGGTGGATTTATCCTGTTTCAAATTTAATACGGGATAACTTAATGCACTATAACTAAATTTATTGGAGTGAAAATAAAGCAGCCATGGGCTGCTTTATTAAATCTAGCTGCGTTATTCTAATCAAATGGTTAGATTAGAATGCTGAAGTATCTTGGAAAAGGCCAACTTTCAAATCTTTAGCAACATAAATCTCTTTGCCATCAACAAGTACGCGACCATCTGCAAGGCCCATAACTAGGCGACGGTTAACAACACGCTTCATGTGGATTTCGTAAGTCACTTTTTTCGCAGTAGGTAGAATTTGACCAGTGAATTTCACTTCGCCTACACCTAAAGCACGGCCTTTGCCTTTGCCGCCAACCCAACCAAGGTAGAAGCCAACAAGCTGCCACATTGCATCAAGTCCTAGACAACCAGGCATTACTGGGTCACCAGGGAAGTGACAGTCGAAGAACCATAGGTCAGGAGTAATATCCAGTTCAGCAAGAATCAAACCTTTACCGAAATCACCTTCAGTCTCAGACATTTTAGTGATGCGATCCATCATCAACATGTTCGGTGCTGGTAGTTGAGGACCTTCAGGCCATAGTTCGCCTTGGCTTGATGCTAGAAGATCTTCGCGAGTGTAAGAATCACGTTTGTTTTGCATTATCAATTACTCCAATTTTTGATAGGTGCATATTAGTGAACAGGTGTACGCTAAACAAGTCCGATGAGTACTAGACAAACCAGTTTTTAATGCGTCCAACAATTCCAATAGGGTGCTCATGTCTTTCAAAGTTTTCAATACGTTCCGCAATTTTGCTCAGAACGCTTTCTTGTTCATCGTCTCTAAATGGTTTGTTCATAATAAGAGGAATAGCTTCATCTACATTAGAGACCGACCAAATATGGAATTCTTTGTTTTTGATGCTTTCAATTAGGTCTGGCTTCAGAGCAAGATGTCGTAAGTTAGATCTTGGAAGGATCACACCTTGTTCGCCAGTTAACCCGTTGTGTTTACACACATGATAGAAGCCTTCGATTTTCTCGTTTAGCCCACCAACTGCTTGTACACGACCGAATTGGTCGACAGCACCGGTTACCGCTATTTGTTGATTGATAGGGTATTCCGACAAAGCACTGACCAAAGAGCAAAGCTCAGCAAGAGAAGCACTATCGCCATCAACTTCGCAGTATGATTGCTCAAACACAACAGAAGCAGCATAGGGCAACGGATCTTCAAGGTTTAACGCGCTGCTTACAAACGCTTGCATGATCATCATGCCTTTAGCATGAAGGTTACCACCGAGTTCCGCTTTGCGTTCAACGTCGGCAATATCACCATCACCAAAGTGGATAACACATGAAATTCGGGCTGGTTCACCATACGATACTGGGTGTCCTGGTACATCGATAACCGTCAGACCATTAACTTGTCCAACTTGTTCACCCTCGGTTTCGATAATAACTTGGCCATCTCGAATATCATCAAGAGCACGTTCAGGTAAGTACGATTCGCGGTTGTATTTGTGTTGTTGTGCTTGCTGAATATGGTGACCATCAATCTCACCATGGTCGGCTTCAATCAAAGCTTCGTTCAATAACGCATTGTGCCAAATCGGGCATAACGGTATATAGCTTTGGTCTTCAGTTTCTCTTGCTCCAGCAGTAAGAATGCCTGTCACAGCTTGTTGCGTGATGTTTGGCAGTTCATAACGTTGTTGGAGCCATTTAAGGTAACCAAGATATTGAGTCAACGTCTCTTCTGTTAGCTTTATGTCTTGTTCAATTTCACTGAATAGGCAGAAACCGGTTTGAATATCACTGTCTAGGTAATCAAGATCGCCGAGTTGAGCTCGGTCTCCAACCACAATCAACTTAATATTGTAGGTAAGCGGTAAAGATGGAGATTGGTTTAAGTGTTCAGGGTTGCTACTGATGGGCTCTACGGCCTCACCAAGAAGTGCAGATTTAAGCAGTAACCAGCTTCCCGGGTTTGCTAGAATCAAGTTGGCTGAAACAATCAGATAACCATTGTTCGCTCTAGCCAGTAAGCCAGGCTTTGTCGCAACGACTTGGCCGTCTTTTGATTGAACTTGGTCAAACAGAGAGACAGCATTTAAAGACTCAGTTTTTATTACTGGTAACGTGTGATCATCTAGAGCAGTTACTAAAGATTCAACAATCATTTGACGATAGATCGAATTGTCCGGAGCGTTGACAAGTAAAACACGCGAAAGATTGGACAAGCGGACAAAGCGGGTTAGCGCATCGTTGAATCTATGTTGAATGTCTGAAAATGGGAAAGGCGAGATGTCAGGGAATTGCTCTAATTGAGCGCTATATTCGTCGTACTGAGGCGTAACATGTCGCCAATCTACTAGAGTCATTTAAGTTTCTGATTATGATAATGAGGTAGGGAGTATATAGAAAAACCGATCTCGCTTGTAGCTCTATGTTGTAGTTACTAATCACTAAGCTAATATAAGTATGATCTTGGTCTATTCTTTCAAGACAACAATTGTTAAATAGCCTATTTTGGGTTACGCTGTCACTAGGATTAACTCTCGAGATTAGACATGAAATATCAGCAACTTGAAAACTTGGAATGTGGTTGGAAATGGAACTATCTGGTCAAAAAATGGAAAGAAGGCGAGTCGATCACCTGCCATATTGATTCAAGTGAAGCTGACGTTGCTGTACAAGCCTTATTGAAGCTTGAACACCAACCAACAGGTGTTCTTGAGTGGATATCTGACAACATGTCTCCTGAGCTCGATAACAAGCTTAAGCAAGCGATCCGAGCTAAGCGAAAGCGTCACTTTAATGCTGAACAAGTTCACACCAAGAAAAAATCAATCGACCTTGATTATCGCGTATGGGAAAAGCTATCCCAGCGTGCGAACGAGCTAGGTTGTACGCTATCAGATGCTATTGAGTATTTGGTGAGCGAAGCATCTCGTAGTGAACAGGCCAGCAAGACAGTAACCAATCTTAAAGAAGATTTAAGCAAGCTCCTTTCTGACGATAAATAATCATCAACAGTAGTGGTGACATTATGATGTATGTAATCTTAATCGGTGCAGCGTTGGTTTTTTGGTTAGTCGCGGTTGATAGGCCGGTATTGAAAATCAAATTTAACGATGGGGCGATCGAACAAGTTAAAGGTCATCTTCCACCCAGCTTTAAGCACAACCTTCAAGAGATTGGCCACAACAACACTTTTAAAGGCGAATTAAAAGTGTACGCAAAGCGCTCTGGTTATAATCTCAAGTTCACAAAGGATGTACCTAAGAACGTGCAACAAAGTATTCGTAATGTATTCCCACATAACGGCTTCAAATCTAAAGGCTCAAAGAAGGCGTAATGGTCAAGAATTACGTCTTATCTTGTCAATCTTCATACTAAGTTAGTTCTTCGCTTGCCTTAACCATCGTCATACTGTTCTCAGTTCCAATAAAGGAGAACAGTATGAGATATCTAATCCTTTTGTTGTTTTTTTTATCCCCAGTCGTATTTCCCGACGATGCATTGGTTAATCCCGTAGCCAAAAAAATCAAAGCGACGGTCATGAAAGGCCTAAAAAAGAGCAATGTTGAAATCGATGGTTATTGTGACCTGATGATTGAAATGAAGCACTCCAAAGGTTATACAAAAATCAAGAGAGTGAGAACGTCCGGCGATAGTAAAGCTTGTAGACAGGCGAAACAGCACTTACCAACCAAGAAAAAGTTCAAATACAGTTTTCCAGAAAAGTACATCCGACTTCATATCACAAACTGACCATCATGATGCACTATAACTAAATCATATTAATATAATTGCTTAAAATGCCAATGAAAACGAGTGGATTACGGTGAACTGAGTTAGATGTCAGTTTGTTACACTGTCACCTTTTATAAACAATATGTCACGTAGGGCGTTCATTTTACTGATATCTATTTAACAGAAGGTGCCAAATGTACACGAGTCTTGTTTAGCGACAGCGTGTTTAACTGGGATGCCGAGGTGTTGGCAAGTCATCAGTACCTTTAGTTTTCTATCGGCAGGAGCGTGTTCTGAGAGAATCACAGAGCTTATACACTCTTTATTCAGATACAGCTTGTTGCCAATAATCTCTTCATTGGGCAGTACCCAGCGATATTCTTTTTCGTAACGCCAGTTTGAATGTTTGATTCCAAGTACGCTCGCGGCTAATTTCGATGCTTTTAAGTCAACTAGCGAAGGAGAACTAAGCATGCTTGGGTTGTCAGTATACTGAACTTCAAAGCAATTGAGATCTGCCTCACCGTGATAACAGTTAAGATCATACTCAATACACATACCTTTAAAGTTATCGCCATACTGAGACCAAAGTATGGGATGGTCATTCGATTGAGAGAAGCACATAACCTTGAAGTCGTTCTGAAGTTCTTTGTTGAACAGGTGATGAGATTCAAAAGGGTTATTAAAGGTCTTAGCGGAATCAAACCACAACGAACACTCGGATATCGATTGTATGTTTCTATCGTGAAGAGATCTGAACTTATAAAGTTTAGGCAACATATCAAACACCTGGTTTACAACATTGTCTGATGTTAACACTATAATTCATAATGTAAGCGTGAATGCATAGTGTTTGCTTGCTTAGTCACCAAGTTTAATCATATAACTGATTGATAGATCAAAATTTAAACACGAAATAGCAGCCTGTTTGAGTGATTTATCTTGCAATAGCGCTGGTTTTTTTAATAAGTTGCAACGTAACTTTATATTGATGGAAGAATAGGTCTATATTTGGAGGCAATGTAAAGGAAGTTAAGTGAACCAATAATGATAAATCCGACCTCAAAGAGATCGGACTATTTGCAATGTTAGGCTAGTTGACCGCAATAAATTGGTCTAGCCATTGAAGAAACTTTAGAAATGGTATCGTGCACCAATGTATGCTGTTTTGGATGAAACATCGATGGACTCTATTTCAATATGTGCAGAGCGGTAACCAACATGAACGTCGATATTGTCGGTAATTATTGCGCCAAATTCTCCACCGATTTGGTAAGCGGCCTCAGATTCAGAAGCTGAGAGCCCAAAGGCTTTGATTTCCGTATCAATAGATCCAACGCCTGCTAACAGGGAGACATACAAATCCAAGACGTCGCCTTTAACGATGAATTTGGGTTTAACATTCACGAAGAAGGCTTGGCCTTCCATATCCATCATTTGAGCAAAGTTAACTTTGCCAATTTTTCGGTACTCTGCTTCTAATCCCAGCTTTACTACATCGTGTGTATTGAACTCATAACCGCCAACTAAGTTATAACTCAAGTCAGCTAGATCAGAAGAATCTTCAATTTTGCTACCGCGGTATTCTAATTCGGTTTCATTATAAAATCCGACATCTACACCTGCATAAAAATGACCAAGCTCTTTAGCTGCTGTGTCATTTTCATTTGCAAGCGTGTATGAACTCATGCCAAAAGCGGTGAATAGTGATAGGGCAACCATACCGATTTTCATATTAAGCCTTTTATATAATAAGTTATTGATTCCTTGAATACCTTACCAAATGTAGAGCTTTTAAACTAATAATGGTTTTGTGTAACCATCTGATTTTATGAACTTATTATCGATATAAACATCAATACGAAGCAACATGATTCGATTTTTCTCATATCGCTTTATATTTACACAATCAGTATGCCTTTAGCCGAACACAACAAGGTGTTGGGTAGGGAAACTGCTTAATCAAAACAAAGTTGAGGCGTTAAAGCGTAAAGATGAACTCGAAAATGAGAAGCATCAGGCGAGGGTACGGCGATTACAAAATCGTATATCCCCTTGTTCCCATAAACGACAAGTATTTGAGCGTGATTGTCGACACTTGGTATTTTTATGCGTTAATCTTGCAAGATTGAAAGTGATACAACAGTATCACTTTAATCTTATATGGGAGTTATCCTCATGAAAGTTGAGCTCGTTACTTCCCTTAAGCGTCAAGCGACCAAAATCCTAGCCGATCTGCACGACACCAAAGAGCCCGTGTTGATCACCGAGCATGGCAGACCCTCTGCGTATCTCGTAGATGTTGACGACTACCAGTTTATGCAAAACCGCTTGGCTATCCTGGAAGGGATCGCACGTGGTGAGCGTACCATTTCTGAAAGTAAGGCTCTGAGTCATGAAGAAGCTAGAAACAAGATGTCAAAATGGCTGAAGTGATTAGCAAAGCTTTTAAACAGGCGGCTAGGGAGCTTGAAGTATCAATCATTTGGGCCGGTGACAGGAAGAGCTTAGAGATGGCCCGCACGTTGAATCGTTTGGTGTAATGCGCAGTTAGTGGTGAAACAGTGCTCCTTTCCTTACTGCACTGGAAACCAAAAGACGAGCTCAATCACTTAGTTTGACTTTTTTATTACAACGAACCATAAGTAGTTGCATAACAATTAGGGGTATATATAATCTACGCGTGAGGCGGACTGGCTTGCCAGTCATCCAGCAATGGGTGCTACTAATTTTGAGAGGTTTTACCTCTAGTTCCTCGAACTAGTCTAGCAATAGGCGTTACTTATTATTACTAAAAACGACGCCTCACACTCTTTTCTCTGGAGGTGATTATATGTCTTTTAAAGACACAGTATGGTGGACTAGAAAGGCAAGAATCCAAGCTGCCAAGCGACTCCAATCTAATGACTTTGCTTCACAATTAATTCTGCTCTGGTACTCATCTTTCACGGTTTGCATGTCAATTTATGAACTAAAAAAACCTACAGACAGTGGTGATTTCGCAATTGTCATGGTTATCCTCTCCGTTCTAATATTATGTGCATCTCTTTATATAAGTAACCGGAATTTCAAAGAGCGAGCAGTTTCGTTAAAAAATTGCTATGAGCATTTAAGTGAACTGGAGGGTACTCTTCGTAACCCTAGTTGCAACCTAATCCAAGCTAACTCTGACTATAAAACAATTTTAGGTAGTTCAGAAAACCATGAAGATATAGATTTTAAAAGTGCTTTGATGAATGAGTGGCTAAATACCTCAAAAAAGGATATGGGCACACTTACAAGAGTTCCAACTATACCTAATGTAATTGAAGTAATAGCTTTTACTTTTGGAAAATACTTAATCCTTACAGCCTTTGTAGGTCTGCCATTTTTGACTCTTTTAGTCAGGTAATCCATGAAAGTAATAACAGAATTCAACCGAACATTTTCGTTGGATAATCTTAATAACTTGTACCAACAACACATCGCTACTTCCTATGCTACTGGTATAGATAACATGAATCATCAAGTCTTTAGAGAGATGAAAGATGAGCAAATTAGTATTATTGAAAGGAAGGTACTGGAAGGGAGCTACTCGTTTACCAAATACAAGCTAAAACTAATTAGCAAAGGACGTGGAAAGTCACCTCGTGAAATATCTATACCCACAATAAGAGATAGATTGGCTCTAAGAGCGTTATGCGACTTCCTCCAAATCAGGTTCAAAGATGATATCAACTTTGATTTACCTCAAAACGTTATTAGAGACGTTAAGACTGATATGTCTACAGGGCAGTTTGATGCTTTCATCAAACTTGACCTTTCTAATTTTTACCCGTCTATAAATCATCAGCTACTATTACAACGTTTAAGAAGACGCATTAGAGATAAAGTAATACTGAATGTAATAGAAAGCTCGATAACAGCTCCAACTGTACCCAAGCCTCATGCTTCTGACCGTTTAAACGAAAAGGGCGTCCCGCAAGGTTTATCAACCTCCAACGTACTTGCTGCAATTTTCCTTTCAAATCTAGATAAACGTTACAATACTCGAACAGATATTGCTTACTATAGGTATGTCGATGACATTCTAATATTGTGTAAAAAAAACGATTGTGAATTGATTGCCGAAGATGTGATCGCTCAGTTCAAACGTTTGAGGTTAAAAGTTCATGACCCAATTAAAGCTCCAGATAAGTCTTCAATAGGAGTTATTAGTGATGAATCCTTTACATATCTTGGTTATCACTTTGAAGAGCAGTTTATATCTGCTCGAAGTGGCTCTGTAGACAAGTTAAGAGAATCCATTCTGTCTATCTTCTCAGGTTATAAACATTCGAAATTGAAGAGCCAAGAGTTCTTAGAGTGGCGACTAAACTTGAGAATAACTGGCTGTATTTTCAATAAAAAATCAAAAGGGTGGTTATTCTTTTTCTCAGAAATAACAGATAAAAAGCTATTACACGAACTAGATTCATTTATCATGATGCTGTGTAAGCGATTTGAAGTAGACATTAAACCTAGAAAGTTTACTAAGGCTTTTTATCAAGTAAAACATAAGAAATATGATTCCAAGTATATTCAAAATTTTGACCTTTATAATCACAACGAGATGGCTGAAATCTTGATTAAATACTTTAATAAAAGCACCGAAGGAATGTCTAATGAGGATGTTGAAATTGCTTTTAAGAAACGTGTGGCGAAGCAAGTAAAAGAACTAGAGACAGACCTTCTAGATTTTGGTTACAAAGTCTAAATATATTACATTTACTTAAACTTGTGCTTACGAGGAATCCTTGGTGGTTCATCAAGCGTTGGATGTGACGGACACTCAAGCAGAGAATCTCTGCCGCATCAGTACGACGCAAACGATGTTCACAGACGTCTTGAATAACTTTGAATCGACTAATTTCTTTTTCACTCATGGCAATCAACATCTCAGTAGTCCTTAGTAACCGAAGCTGGTACATGAAATGTAGTCAGCAACCAGTGCTAAGGTGACATTTTAATCTGGCTCAAAAGTGACATTACTATCTGGGGCCTACAATCCCACTGCGTATTATGGGTCTAAATTATG
>NZ_AJZM02000275.1 GCF_000272405.2 Vibrio tasmaniensis 1F-187 | reverse complement strand
CAAGATGCCATTTGGCTTGTACTGAAATGAGGCCATTCCACCACTGATCTGCACCATCAATACTGGACGTTACGTTAAGCGACTTTGTCATTACGTTAACTACGGACTAGGTGATATAAAGGTATGAATCAGTTAGTTGATACTTAACGGTGTGCTCTTAAGAACTAAAGCTTTTAATTTTCCACTCTTGGAAGGCGTTGTTGCCTAAATCAGTTGAACCTTTTTCGAGTCTTGCGATCTGATCCTTTATGATGGTTAGAGCGGTGGTGACATGGGTAAGGCAAAAAAGAAGATAACTAACTGGGCGGAGTACAATAAG
>NZ_AJZM02000274.1 GCF_000272405.2 Vibrio tasmaniensis 1F-187 | reverse complement strand
TCGAAAATAATAATAATATATTTACCTTCAAACAACCCCATGATACTCGGTGAAAGATTTTCACTAAGATGGCAATGTAATTCGTATTTGATTATTTTACTCGTTTTAGAATCGAAAAACTTATAGAAATCTGCAGTTCTCCCAACGCAAATTACATGCATAACACTGTGATTTTTATTGTTTTTATTAAGTAGTTTTTTTTGAATGTAATTAATATTAGGCAAATCTGTTTCTTCACAAAAAAGATGCTTTAATGATTTTTTTTTTGTTCTCGTTCCAGTCGTTGTTGAAAAAAAGATAACTTCTTTTTATTTTTTGATGATTTCATGCAAAACACCAAACATAAAATCACCACCATCAAGAAAAGTAAGCCAGTCATAGATACCCCCAAAGTGTGATGTGAGTCATAAAAACTCACAACAAGAAGTGAATTGTCTCATATTTGATAAAATATCAAATCTGACCACTTTAAGCCTGTAGGAGCCCAAAAAACACCTTGACTTTTTAATAAACAATTAAAGATTGAAATTCAAACTCAATTATCGGTTGTGTCGCAAAGTTATGATCAAGTACGAGCATACTGATTTTTAGATGCAATTAGGCTACTAGTGCGTAAAATTGCTCCCAAGCAGATAAGCCTTCAGGATTATCGAGCTGACCATTATTACTTATCGGCACAATGCCTTTGTTGTGTAATTCAATTGATCGATCTGCTCAGTTACATTCGTTACTCCTCGTAGCCCCATGCCTAAACCTTGTTACAAAACAACCAACTGGAAGCAATACAAGCAATCACTTATTAACCGCGGTTCTCTGACCTTTTGATTGATGAAAAAGCGTTAGCGGGTGGTCGCAAAGCAAACAGAGTAAACGCGGGAGGCCACGTCGGTTCAGT
>NZ_AJZM02000273.1 GCF_000272405.2 Vibrio tasmaniensis 1F-187 | reverse complement strand
CCGCGCAGCGGCTTCGTTCAACAAGCAATTTAAGAGGGATTCTGTAGTTGACCCGATCTAATGGACACCTTCAATTGTAATTGGAGGTGTTTATGCCAGCTTATAAATCAGGTAAAAAAACTCAACAATATCTTACGGAATTTAAGGTAACTGCTGTCCGACTTTCGCTTCGAGAAGGAGCTACAGTTAAAAGCGTGGCGCTATCATTAGATATCCACCCTTATATGCTTTCTAAATGGCGAAAGGACTATAGAGAAGGGGTTATTATGGAAGATAAACGTAAGAAAAGGACTCAGATCCCGAGCCAGAAAACTGAGTCTAGTCGGATTGCAGAGCTTGAACGTCAGAACGAACAACTTAAGCTCGAGAATGACTTGCTAAAAAAGTGGCAACGATTCGTTGCCCAAGAAAATCGACAAAATTCCGATTCATAGCCCATTACAAAACACGTTATTCCATAGTATTGATGTGCCGGGTTCTATCTGTTTCTAAGTCGGGTTACTACGCATGGCTTGGTAGAGAGCCAAGTCGCTATGCTCAAGAAGAGCAGGCTTTGAAGAAGCGAATAATTTAAGTGTTTTCTCAGGTAGTCCAAGGGTTCATGCAGAGCTTAGGCGCCAAGGAGTTTTGGTCAACCGCAAGCGTGTGGCTCGGATCATGAGAGAGCAAGGACTACGAGCGCGAAGTTATCGGATTTACCTAAGGATGGCCAAGCTACATCGGTTTTATCAATCGATTAAGAATATTAAAAAAGACACACCAAAACCAACGGCAGTTAATCAACAATGGTCTGGAGATCTCACGTATATAAAGCAAGGTAAACGTTGGATGTATTTAGCGGTCGTTATCGACCTTTACTCGCGTAAAATCGTCGGTTGGTCGCTTGGCAGTAAGAAGAGTACACAGCTAACGATGAGTTAGTTGAGAATGGCAATTAGAAATCGAAAACCACAAGAGCGGTTATTATTTCATACCGACAGAGGCTCTGAATATCGAGCACATGAAGTTCAAGCTTTATTATCAAAAAATGGAATTGTCCCAAGTATGAATCCTCCAGGTCATTGCACTGATAATGCGGAGGTGGAGTCGTTCTTCCATACGCTAAAAGGCGACATAATTAGGAAAAATAGCTACGTGGCATTTTTGAACTCCCTCGAAGTAAATTCTTACTGTTTTGCATAGTAAACTAGTTGCTATTAGCCTATTGGCATTGACAATGCCAATTAGGAGTGGATATGTTCAAGTGCCCAAACTGCGCAGAGCCCTTGACTGTAAGGGATAAGTTTAAATTCATCCCTGGCAAACTAATAAAATGCAAAAAGTGTTGTCATGAGTTGAAGCTCTTCAAGGCCTATTATTATGCTACCTTTTTTGTTGCAGCTTCGGGTAGTTCCCTTTTCGTCAATCAATTCGGACTTAACGAGTTAAATGCCGCAGGATTAACGTTTGCGTGTTGTTTTTTGTGGTTTATATGTCAACCAATTAGGAAAGCGTAGTTTTAACAAAACGACGTTTAAGACGGATTCCCAACGCTTGGCATTTTCGGATTGCTTTGAATTTAGTGTTTACGGCACGATTGTTTAGGTTTGGTGGTCAACGTTTACCACTGCTTAACGCGATGCTAGTTGCCGTACACCGCATTGCGTTGCTCACCACATAAGCGGGCGTCATACATCGCTAACCAATGATTGATAGATATATGATTTACAAATGGATTTGTGTTTTAGGATGTATAACTCTCTTGATTTACAGTTGTAGCCGAAAACAAGAAATACAAAATGGCTGCTTTCAATCGTTCTCTATATTGGCAACCGATTATTTTGGAACAAGTGAGCCTCAGGTATGGAAAATTATTGGAAAGAATGCGGGTGACGACTTCTTGCTGGATAATGAAATTTTGGGTTTTGTTGTAGACCGTGATTTTAGCTCTTATATGGAGCCACTTGCTGATAGGGAAGTGCTTAAGTTCACAGGTCGCGTATATAAGTCTTGGCCGAGTTGGCCAGAAAAACACCTTGGTGGCGGCCGCAAGAACATTCAATATGAAGTCCTTATTAACCATGGTAAGTATTTGGTTCTTGATAGAAGGTCTAGAAGTAAACACATACCATCAATTGAAAAGCGCTGTGATTTTTAACGCACAGATGTATAACAAGCATTTGAGAGTGATTCGCAACGCTTGGCGTTTTCGCTTTGCTCAAAGTATAGCTAAGCGCCGCTCACACCTTAATGCAGCGTATACGCTTCGATGTCAATGGAAGGGAAATCGATGGAAATATCAAAGAAAGTTATTGTAATCATTACCCTTACTATTTTGCCTTTAGTATTTTTAGGTTCAAAAGTACTCACGGACACGAAACAGCGGCTGGTTGATGAAGAACTTAATCTTGTCCGTCCGATATTAGAGGGGATTGCTGAAAATTTAAAAGAGCCATATAGATTTCCTCTGGATTCACGTTCAGAATTACAGGGTTTTGCCTCATTTAATACTGCTTCTCGATTTCCTCATTTATATCATGCTGCTATAGACTATTTTGCTGAAGTTGGAGAGCCTGTATACGCTATTGCTGATGGTGTTGTAAGTTATTCTGGTTATATGAACGGTTACCCTGGCGTTGTGATTATTGATCACCCAAAAGAAAACCTTTATTCATTGTACGGTCATCTGTCATTAAAAAGCTGGTTAGTCTCAAAAGGGGCAATTAAAAAAGGGGATTTGCTTGGTTATATAGCTGACCCTTCAGAGGATTTTGGCATTGGTGTAAATGCCCATATACATTTTTCAATAAGAATGGGGTCACGTATGGAATACCCCGAAACTGGTCCCGATCGTTGGATGGGGGGATACACAACAGAACCTCCAATATTTAAAGGGTACATAGACCCTGAACAATTCATATTACTAACCAAGTCTAAATTATCACGAAACTAATCCAATATGCGTATAACAAATAATGATTGAGCGTTGCCTAGCCAACGTTAAATCCCGAGTGTTAAACAAGTCCGAAGTCACTTTATTAAGTAAATTGCACTAGCAGCCAAATAACAACAAAAATAAAAAAGCGAACCAAGTGGTTCGCTTTTGTTTATCTAAAATCTACAAAAATTAGTCTTCGTAGTTGTCGATACTTGGGCAAGAACAGATTAGGTTACGGTCGCCGTATACGTTGTCTACACGGTTAACTGTTGGCCAGTACTTCGAGTTCTTCGTTGCTTTCGATGGGAAGCAAGCCAGTTCGCGAGAGTAAGGGCGACCCCATTCTGCGCCTGAAAGGTCAACTTGCGTGTGCGGTGCGTTCACTAGAGGGTTGTTGTCTAGTGGCCATTCACCCGCTTTCACTGCTGCCATTTCGTGACGGATTGCGATCATCGCTTCACAGAAACGGTCTAGCTCTTCTAAATCTTCAGATTCAGTTGGTTCTACCATTAGTGTGCCTGCTACTGGGAAAGACATCGTAGGCGCGTGGAAACCGAAGTCCATTAGACGCTTAGCGATATCTTCTTCGCTGATGCCTGTGTCTTCTTTAAGTGGACGAATATCGATAATACATTCGTGCGCTACGCGGCCGTTAGTGCCACGGTAAAGAACAGGGTAGTGAGGACGTAGTTTTTCCATCACGTAGTTCGCGTTCAGAATCGCTACTTTAGTCGCGTCTGTTAGACCAGGTTCGCCCATCATTGCGATGTAAGCCCAAGAGATAGGTAGAATTGAAGCACTGCCTAAATCTGCTGCTGATACCGCGTAGTCAGAACCTTGTACACCGTTTTCGATGTGACCGGGTAGGAAAGGTGCTAGGTGCGATTTAACGCCGATAGGACCCATACCCGGACCGCCACCACCGTGTGGGATACAGAATGTTTTGTGTAGGTTCAAGTGAGATACGTCTGAACCGATGAAGCCAGGTGAAGTTAGACCTACTTGAGCG
Source organism: Vibrio tasmaniensis 1F-187 (assembly GCF_000272405.2). Classification (GTDB taxonomy): domain Bacteria; phylum Pseudomonadota; class Gammaproteobacteria; order Enterobacterales; family Vibrionaceae; genus Vibrio; species Vibrio tasmaniensis_A. The sequence goes on along the minus strand of NZ_AJZM02000273.1, from coordinate 1,603 downwards.
TTCATGTTCGCGCCGTCTAGGTAAACCTGACCGCCCGCTGCGTGTACTTGTTCACACACTTCTTTCACTTGCTCTTCGTATACGCCGTGCGTAGAAGGGTAAGTGATCATGATGCTTGATAGGTTTTCTTTGTGCTTCTCGATTTTCGCTGCTAGGTCTGTCATGTCGATGTTGCCATCTTCATCACACTTAACAACCACAACCTTCATTGACACCATTGATGCTGTTGCAGGGTTAGTACCGTGCGCAGAGCTTGGAATCAGACAAACGTTACGGTGAGCTTCACCGCGGCTTGCGTGGTAGCGTTGAATCGCGATTAGACCTGCGTATTCGCCAGATGCACCAGAGTTAGGCTGTAGTGAGAAATCGTCGTAACCGGTAATTTCACAAAGCTTCTCTTTAAGATCTTTCGCTAGCGCTGTGTAACCTGCTGCTTGATCAAGAGGTGCGAATGGGTGAATAGAACCAAACTCAGGCCATGTTACTGGGATCATCTCAGCAGCAGCGTTCAGCTTCATCGTACAGCTGCCCAGTGGGATCATGCCGTGCGTTAGTGAGAAGTCTTTGTTCTCAAGCTGTTTTAGGTAACGCATCATTTGCGTTTCGCTGTGGTGCGTATTGAATACTGGGTGAGTTAGGAACTCTGATTCACGACGGCAGTTTTCTGGAATTGCTGCAAACTCGTTTGATGCAATGTCAGAAGATAGTACTTGAACGTCTTCTTTCACGTCGAAGATTGCGAACAGTGCGTTCACGTCGTCGATTGTTGTTGTTTCATCTAGGCTGATACCAATCTTACCAACAAGTCGGCGAAGGTTGATGTCTGCTGCTTGCGCTTTCGCGTACAGTGCATCTGTCTTGTCTTCTGTGTTCAGCGTGATGGTATCAAAGAAGCTGTTGTTCGTTAGCTCGTAACCCGCTTTAGTCAGGCCAGCCGCTAGGATAGCTGTCATGTGGTGTGTACGACGAGCAATTGTACGTAGGCCTTCTGCACCGTGGTAAACCGCGTAGAAAGACGCCATGTTTGCTAGAAGTGCTTGAGCTGTACAGATATTCGATGTCGCTTTTTCGCGGCGGATGTGTTGCTCACGAGTTTGCATTGCCATACGTAGTGCTTGGTTACCGTGCGTATCGATAGATACACCAATTACACGACCGGGCATTGTACGCTTATGCTTTTCACGTGTTGCCATGAATGCAGCGTGTGGACCGCCGTATCCCATAGGAACGCCGAAACGTTGCGCTGAACCAATTGCTACGTCTGCGCCCATTTCACCAACAGGCTTAAGTAGTGCAGAAGCAAGAAGGTCTGTTGCAACGGTTACAAGAGTCTTGTTAGCTTGAGCTTTCGCAATGATGTCTGTTAGGTCGCGAACTTCGCCTGTTGTACCAGGGTATTGGAGGAGCGCACCAAATACGTCTTGCTCTGGAAGTGTTTCAAGAGCACCAACCATGACTTCAAAGCCGATGTACTCAGCACGAGTCTTAACAACTTCTAGTGTTTGAGGATGAACATCGTCGGCAACGAAGAATACTTTGCTCTTGCTTTTACCAGCACGCTTACACAGTGTCATGGCTTCGCCAGCCGCTGTCGCTTCATCAA
>NZ_AJZM02000272.1 GCF_000272405.2 Vibrio tasmaniensis 1F-187 | reverse complement strand
ATTTAATTACGCAACAAAGCCCACCGATAGACCAAGTTAATCAATCAGTACTTTGGTCTCTTATACGGAATTTTCCGTAGTTTGCCCCCATTACCATATGCCGATTCACATAACAGGGTAATACCAGTTGAGCTTCATAATATATGGCAGCAACATAGACGGAATGTAAAAAAGAAAAAATTCCGCCTATAAAGCGTTGGTTGCTTTGAGGTTGTGAAAACTACAGATGAATAATCGGGTTGGTTAAAATGTACGGTTCTGAGCAAACGAAAGCGTTCTGTTGCAATTGCAAAGAGATCACCCTCCACAAATATGAAAGCTTCTCGCAACCAAAAAAATCCAGTGCGTCGAAATCAGCAGGTTTTTTCTCAGGCTTTTTTGCATCAGTTGCCAGTGCATTGATGGAGGGCGAAGCTACAGGTGACTATAAGTGCACAGTTTGTGGCACTAATCTTCATACACCAGACAACATGAATTAGTCCTGATAATCGGTACTGAGCTACGAAATGTAAAGTTTCGCAACTAACAAGCGTTTATGGTTTCAAGATATTAATTCTAATCTATATCGAGCGCGTTAGCTCTTAAGCTCTAACGCGTTTCTGTCCAGAACCGATACAGTCAGCACTTTCAAACACGAAAGTACCCCAAAGTTTCTCAGCTCCGCCAAATCGACATCCTTGAATGATCTAGAATAAACCTAATTAATCTAATCCATGTGCTTTAGAAATTATGCGTAGGTTTTCCAATGAGGTTGAAGCTAGAGCTGCTTTTTTTATGCTTGCCTTCTCCCCTTTTTGTTGTACTTTGATTATCAATAACTCGTTTATTAAACAGGGAAGAGATATGAGTGAATCATTTTTTCAAAAAAAGGCTTTTAGTCCAGTATGTGTTGGGGCATCTTTTGCTGATACATTTCCCCCATTTCCTGACGGAACAATATTTATTAATCTTAAAAAGGAAAAAAGCCGATGGTTAATTGTAGATGATGGAGAACTGCAATCTTTCGATGGAAAATTATCGAAAAAACCAATGGAGGCTATTCAGTTTCTGAATAAATTAAGTACCGAAGGAAAAGGATGGGCGACTTGCAAAGATATTGAAGTCATCTTCACTAGTGTGGAAAAAATTAGGATTACGGAGATCTAATGTTGTTTCGATTTATCTTTTTTTTATTGCCTTTGTTGTTGGCTGGCTGTGTTCTCACTCCAAAATCTGCTGAAAATATGACTACCGCCAAGCTATGTTCAGAGGCTGCTTATGACGCGAATAGAGACGTTGCGTTTGCAGAGTTAGAGCGTCGAGGTGTAACTTTTAGTAATAATGAGCAATGCAAGATCATTTATGTTACTAAAATGCAATCATTTTCAGGGCAACAGCAAGCTGGTGCAATGCTCTTACTTGGCTCTCAATTATGATGATTATTTGTCTAACTTAACGTCACTTAATGCGCCCAAAAAAATTTATCTTTCGGGCTAACGCAAGTAGACTGTTCGTCATAGCTCATTTTACATTATCTATACTGATTTATGATTTGCTAATTTAGCGAAGTCACTGGTTCGTTCTTGTCCAAAAATGAGTTAGCAATCTTTAAACAAATCTTTAAACAACCCCCTCATACCCCAACACCGCCAAAAATGCATCCAAATACTGCTCTATAGTCAAATCCGCAGAAACGGGCGGCAGCTCTACGGTAATACACGGTAGGTTTCTTTCTTGGCACCAAGTGCCGAATGAGCCTGGGGTTTCGTAATCAACGTCTTCTACGAGTGGTAGGTTGAACTGCTTGCCTAACCAAGAGGCGAGTTCGGATTGAGCTGGGTCATCGACCATGGCGAGTGGTTCGTGGAAAGAGATGACGAACTTGGGTTGGCGTTGCTCAATGAGGTTGATGAGCGACTGCACTTCCGGTTCAAGCAGATCGGCTTGCCCCGTTTTTACTTTTACATCTCTGACTGGGGTGTGAGAACTCCAGCGATAGACGGTGCCGTTTTCTGTCCAGTTTTTAGTCGGAAAGGCGCGGTTGAGATCGACTTGATTTGCGTTAGCGCGAGTGCCAAGCTGGTTGCCGTCTGGGTTCATCGACAGGATTACATCGTGTCGTAAGTTGGCAGCAGGTAAGCTTCTTAGCGCGCAAGACAAACCTGCGATAGAAGCGGTTTCATCGCCGTGTGTGCCTGCTAAAATCAGCCCGCGAGATTCGCTTTCTATTTGTGCGGGGAAGTAGAGTAAGGGTGCACCCAACACCGATTTTCCATATGACAGCGGCTTTATCGAAAACGCAGCTCTTTCCGTTCTTGGAATTAAACTCACCTTAATCTCCTGATTGATCAAGTAGTATCAAAGTGTCACTACTATTTAGATGACCTCTATTAAATAAACCATAGCGTCAAAACTCGTCAACCGTCGCATTGTTAATTTTATTACTTTGCTTCAAAGATAGGCTAGGAGAGCAAAAAAACATGGATTTTAAAAAACATTCAACGGCTTTACTCATTTCATCTTTATTGACCCCTTTTATCTCAGTGACTGCCGTTGCTGAAACCTTACCTGCTGGTGTTTCACTGGCAAAAGACCAACATTTGGTGCGAGCCAATGATGCAGAAGCTGCGACACTCGATCCGGCAAAGGCAGAAGGCTTGCCTGAAATGCACATTCTACGTGACCTGTTTGAAGGTTTAGTGATCCAAGACCGCGATGGCAACATCACTCCAGGTGTCGCGGAATCTTGGGAAACCGAAGACAACCAGACGTTTGTATTCCACCTGCGTAAAGACGCGAAATGGTCGAATGGCGATCCGGTGACAGCCGATGATTTCGTGTATGCGATAAGACGCGCGGTCGACCCAAAGCTTGCTTCGCCAAATGTGTGGTATCTCAAGCTAACTCAAATCAAAAATATCGCTGATGTGGCAGAAGGTAAGAAGCCTGTTGAAGAGCTCGGTATCTCGGCGGTTGATAAGCACACGGTGAAGTTCGAACTCGATAGCAAAGTTCCATACTTTGTGGCGATGACAGGCCACACTTCAATGATGCCCGTTCACAAGGCAACGCTAGAAAACAGCGATAAGCCGTGGAGCGATCCGAAGCAGTTTGTTGGCAATGGTGCGTTTGTTTTAGGCGAGTGGGTGGTGAACGAACGCATTGAACTGGAGAAGAACCCTAACTATTGGGACAGTTCAGATACGCACTTAACCCAAGTGACTTACATTCCGTTTGAGAACCAGAATGCGTCGATTAATCGCTATGCGGTGGGCGAGGTCGATATTACGTCTGATGTGCCGACACACATGGCGCAGCAGCTAAAAATGAAATATCAAGACGCGTATACAGCGGTACCTTTATTGTGTACTTACTATTACGCGTTCAATACCACGCGCCCTCCGTTTGATGATGCGCGAGTGCGTAAAGCGGTGTCTTATTCCATGATGCGCAATGTGATTACTAATGGAGTGACTCAAGTAGGTAACTTACCAGCTTATACCTTTGCTCATGAATACACGGCAGGTTTTGATGCCACTCAACCTGAGTACAGTACATGGATTCAAAGGGACCGTGACCAAAAGGCGAAAGAGTTGCTGAAAGAAGCCGGATACGATGCTTCTAACCCGCTAGATTTTAAATTGCTTTACAACACCAGTGAATCGAATAAGTCGATTGCGGTGGCGATTGCATCTATGCTGAAAAGCAATCTAGGCGCGCAAGTTGAGTTGGAAAACCAAGAGTGGAAGTCTTACTTAGTGTCACGTCGACAAGGTGATTTTGATGTGATGCGAGCGTCTTGGTGTGGTGATTACAATGAAGCGTCGACCTTCTTAAGCCTTCTGCGTTCTGAATCTTCAGGTAACTTTGCTCGTTACAACAACGACAAGTACGACTCAGCAATGGATAGCGCATTGGCTGCAACTAATGAGCAAGAACGCCAAGGTTTCTATGACCAAGCGGAGCAGTTACTGGCTGAAGATATGCCGATCGCGCCAATCTACTACTACATGCAGGCTCGTCTAGTGCGACCAAGTGTTGGCGGCTTTGCGAAGAATAACGTTGAAGGCCGCATCTATTCTAAGGATCTTTATATCAAGCAGTAAAAAGCTTTGAACATTATATAAATATAAATCCCCATTCGCTGACAAGGCGAATGGGGTAGGGGGTAGTAATTTTATCTTCTAACTTGTTTCAGGCTTTAAATAGCCACCATGTCCGCGGCTTTCTTCATCGCTTCCTTGGTTGAACACTCAATCACGTTCGCGTTAGCAAAGCGGTGAGCGTCTTTCACTTGAATATCGTGAGCCAAGATAACCAGTCTCGCGTTCGCTACATCTAGGTCGCTGATGCGGTTCTGAATACCGTTTTGACCTTGAGTTTCTACCTTAATCTTAAGGCCTGCTGCCAAGCCTGCTTTTTCCAGTGCTTTCGCTGCCATGAAGGTGTGTGCAACACCAGAAGGGCAACATGTTACGGCTACGATGTCGTACTCGCCTTCGCCTGCTACAGGAGCTGTTTGAGCTTGTACTGGCGCTTCAACCATGTCTTCTTCTGTTTCAACCGCTACTGGCTTCCAGAAGCCAACGATAACCGCCGTAGTTAGTGAACCTAGCGCAATACCGACCACGTACATTGGAATGTTACTTGATACTGGTGCTGTGATTAGGCCGCCCCAAGGTGCGTGTAGTAGAACGTCTGTCATGAAGCCGAATACACAGCCCACGATACCACCGGCAACGATTGAAGGAAGTACGCGCATTGGGTCATTCGCTGCGAATGGGATAGCACCTTCAGAGATACCGATAGAACCCATGATTGCTGCTGCTTTACCTGCTTCTTGCTCCTGTTTAGAGAACTTGTTTTTGAATAGGAAAGTCGCCAATGCCATACCTAGAGGTGGTGTACAAATCGCGATGCCTACACCGCCCATTAACCAAGGTTGAGTGTCTACTTGAGTTTGAGCAAATAGCGTTGCTACTTTGTTGATAGGGCCGCCCATATCAAACGCCGTCATACCACCAAGGATTGTGCCCAGAACCATCTTAGACGCGCCAGCCATTGAAGCTAGGAACTCGTTCATTGAAGACATGAACAGTTTGATTGGCTCACCAATGCCCCACAGTACGATGCCGGCAGAGATTAACGTGCCTAGAAGCGGGTAGATAAAGTAAGCACCTAGCGCAGTCATGTTGGTAGAAAGTGGGATTTTCTTAAGTTGGAACACCACGCCACCGGCGATAAAGCCAGCCACGATACAACCAAGGAAGCCGCCGCCCATGTCAGCCATGATGCCAGAAGAGATCATCGCAGGTGCCAGTGCTGGTTTATCTGCAATTGAGTAACCAATAAAGCCGCCAAGAATGATTGGGAAAAGAACAAGGCCTTTGATACCGATATTAGAGATGTCTGCTAGCAGGCCGTCTGCAGGTACAGCACCTTTGCCTGATGCCATTACCGCTAAAGCCAATAGAACACCACCGGCTACGATGAAAGGCAGCATGTGTGATGTACCGAAAAGCAGATGGCCTTTCATGGTACTGAGGATTTTTTTATAGTCGCTACTACTATTTTTATTGCTAGTATTGGTAGCTTGATTTGCTAGGGTACTCATAATTTTCTACGCCTTATGAATTAGTTAAAATATTAAGGATTTGATGTTCATCTTTTGCGTTATGGATATTCTGGATAAATTCATCGCTGAATTTTCCAAACAGTTCTTGTAGTACATAAATATGATGGTCAGCACCGTTGTCTGGTGATGCGATCATAAAAAATACGGTTGGGTTGATGCCGTCTTCATCGCCATACTCAATGCCTTCACGCTTAACACCGACAGCGATTGCCGGCTCAGTGACAGCCTTGCTTTTTGAGTGTGGGTAAGCGATGCCGTCCATAGAAGTGATGCTTTGAGATTCACGAATTTCGATGTCTGCCAAGAAGGCTTCTTTATTACTGATTCGGTTGTTTTCAAATAACATGCCTGCCAATTCTTCAAACAGTTCTTTTTTATTATTCGCTTGAAGGTTGTTATTAATTAAGTTGACGTTGGTTAGCTGTGTGATCATTTATTAACTCATTCACTATTGAAGTTCTTGAATTAAAATTAATGGATTAACCCGATTCGCGAAATAGCAAATAAAAGCCCTTCACTGTACATTTGTATCCAGCAAAATTAAGTGTGATTTGCATCATTAATGCAGTGTGAGATGGGTCATATTTGATGGCATCTTGATTATGTTTTTGACACGCTAATAAGCTTCGTCAGAAACAAAAATGCCCCGCAAAGCAGGGCATGATCAGTGTTTGTATTTACTCGGGAGAGCTAGATTTACTTTGTAGAGCTAGCTGTAAGCTCGCGCGACACGTCCAACGCAATCGAGTTTGTAGCTCTCTGCGTAAGCCGGAATGAACACCGACTGGCCTTTCTCTATCACGCAGGTTTCGCCACATTGGTGAGTGAGTACCATAGATTCGTCAAGCGGCAATAGGATCTCGGCACCTTCGGTAGTGATCTGTCGCTGATTTGAGTTTTGCACGATAGAGAACTTAAAATCTTCGACCGGAATTTGGTATTCCATCACATCACCTTGCTCTATCGGGCTGAGCAGTAATCTATCCGCAGGCTTTTCATTAAATCGAGTACAAGAAACCAGTTCGTTCACGTCCATGTACTTAGGCGTTAACCCGGCACGCAGCACATTGTCTGAGTTCGCCATGATCTCTAAGCCTGTACCCTTGATGTAAGCATGGGGAGTCTCAGCGTCTAGATACATGGCTTGCCCCGGCTTTAGGGTAATCACGTTCAATAACAGCGGAGCAAACAGGCCGACATCACCTGGGTATTGATCTTCCAGTTCTGAAATCAATTGGAATACAGGTGTATCTGAAAGCTTCGCCTTCACCAGCAACATGGTCAGCGCCATGCCTTTTTGTTCTCCTTGCAAAGACAATAAGCTCGCGAAGAAGCTCGCTAATCCATTGGGAGTTTGGTCGCCCTCTAGGTCATTGACCATCGAATGCAGCTCTGGAATATCAAGGTAATGGAAGTGCTCAAGAATCTCGCTGATTGATCTAAAACCATTCATCGCGGTGTAGTCGGTTAATGCATACACCAGTTCTGGCTTGTGATTAGGATCCTTGTAGTTACGGTTACCCGCTGTCATTGGAATGCCTTGTTGCTCTTCTAGTGCATATCCAGATTCCGCTTGTTGCTTGTTCGGGTGTACTTGAACAGACAGCGCTTTCTCTGCTGCTAACACCTTAAACAGATACGGAAGTTCACCAAAACGGCTCGCGACTTTCTCACTTAGAAACAGGTTTAGGTTCTTAGAAATCAAGCTAGACAATGTGGTCTGCTGCCCGTTGTCGTTCACCATTGAGCAGCCATTCGGGTGAGCGCCCATCCAGATCTCCGCTTGTGGCTCACCTGATTGGTTATCAATACCAAACAGGTGGCTAAACGAAGAAGGGCTACCCCATGCGTAGTTTTGAATCACGTTAGTCATAGGGTAGAAAAAGCGTTGTACGAACGAGTCGTTCGCTAAAGAAAAATCAGACATCGAAATCACCATGAAGGGAAACATGGCTTGAGCTGTAATCGACTTATTCGTTGTTAAAAGTATTAGTTACTAAAAACAGTAGGGTCGAAGGGCTCAAGCCATTGGAGTTGAAATGGCTTAAGCCGCTGCTGTTGTTAACTTGGCTTTACGTAGATTTTTAAGCGCGATACAAGTAACCGCAGTTACGCCCGCGCCAGATGCCATGCACAGCAGTGCTAGCATTGGGTAGTTCATAGCGCCAAGTAGAGCGACTACTGGACCACCGTGCGCAACGCTGTTGGTGATACCAAATGAGAACGCCATAACAGCCGCTGTCATTGAGCCAAGTACGTTGGCAGGGATAACCGACATTGGATCTTGAGCTGCGAAAGGAATCGCACCTTCAGAGATACCCACTAAGCCCATCGCGCCTGCTGCTTTACCTGCTTCAATTTCAGAAGATTCGAACAGGTCGAACTTGCGGCCAAGTCTGGTTGCGATGGCCATACCCAGTGGAGCCACAGGAATTGCACACGCCATCGCACCCATGAATTGAGTTTGACCGCTGGCAATCATGCCGACTGAGAATAGGAACGCTACTTTGTTGAATGGGCCGCCCATATCGAAACCAGCCATACCACCCAGTACGATGCCAAGCAGAACCACGTTGCCTGTACTCATGCTCGTTAGTAGTGCAGTAAGAGCATCCATCAGCCCAGCGATTGGCGCGCCGATAACAAAGATGAACAGACCCGCGATGAATAGAGAACCAGTGATCGGAGCGATCATGATAGACACAAGCGGTTGAACGAACTTGTGGTAGTTGAACGAGGTGATCCATTTAACGAAGTAACCCACCAATAGACCGGCAATGATTGCGCCGATGAAGCCTGTGCCTGCGTCAGCGCCGTAGAAAGAGCCGTTGTTAGCAATCCAACCACCGATAAGGCCAGGGGTTAGGGCTGGGCGGTCAGCAATCGCGTAAGCAATGTAGCCAGCCAAGATTGGGATCATCAATGTGAAGGCAACCACACCGACTTCTAGAATTTGGTTCCACATGCTGCCAGCAGGAATCGCCATGCCAGACTCGCTTGGCTCACCGCCAATGGCTAGTGCTAGGGCAATCAATAGGCCGCCAGTGACTACGAATGGGATCATGTGTGATACGCCATTCATCAGGTAACGATAAAGGTCTGAACGCGCTTGTGAGGCTTTTTCTGCAACAGATTGGTTGGTAGGTGCTTGTTCAGCTTGGTAGCTAGGTGCGTTGAGTGCTTGCTTAATCAAGCCTTGCGCGTCTTTGATTGGCGCTTTCACGTTGGTGCTGATAACGCGTTTTCCGGCAAAGCGAGCCATGTCGACCTGTTTGTCACAAGCGACGACAATCGCGTCTGCGCGTTCGATCTCTTCTTGAGTTGGGCTGTTTTTAACGCCTATCGAGCCGTTGGTTTCGACCTTGATGTCGTAGCCAAGAGCCGCTGCGCCTTTCTCTAGCGCTTCAGCTGCCAAATAAGTGTGTGCAACGCCTGCTGGGCAGCCAGTGACACCAATGATGAAGCCTTGTTTCTCAACGTTGGTTTCAGTTTCTGATGGCTCAGGTTTGGTAAGCAGTAGTTCTAATGCTTCTTGTTCAGATTGAGCATTCATGAAGCTTTCGATAAAGCCTTCTTCAATCAGTTTTGAAGAAAGCTCTGCCAATACTTCGATGTGGTGATCATCGCCGCCATCTGGAGACGCGATCATGAAGAAGAGTTTTGATGGCTGACCGTCATCGGCGCCGTACTCGATACCCTGCTTGTGGACGCCGATAACAACTGCAGGTTTGATCACCGCGCTGCTTTTCGCATGTGGCAGGGCAATGCCCTCTTCAAACCCTGTATTACCTTGTTCTTCACGCGCCTTAATGTCGGCAAGAAACTGTGCTTTGTCTGAGATTCTGCCTTGTGCGTACAGCACGTCTATCAGCTCTTTAAATACGTCTTCTTTTGAATTAGCGCTAAGCGAAAGCTTAATCAAATCTTGATTGATCAATGTCGTGATCATAATGAACCCCTACTCTGTTTTTATTTTGTTAGGGGTATTCTGGAATCTACGGCTTACCTTCTGTAGTGAAGAAAAAACGCATTTACTGGATGATTGTTGCGTTATAAGTGGAGTGTGATTTTGATCAGTCGAGTGGCTGTTTTAAGGGCGGTGTTGACAGAGTTTAAGATGTGTTGAGGCTTTTATTTATAAGGGATGCAGCGTATTTGTTTATTAGAGCAGGAACGTTCTAGGTCAGTTTCGTTACTGGAAATTTATTTCCGTGACTGGATTTTTGTAGCCTAGATCTCAAATTGTGATTTTGCTCAATAGCGCTATGTTTCACTAAGGGGTATATCTATTCCCGTAGCCTTATTGCTGCCCATTAGAGTTCGAATAATGATATTTCATGACTTAATCTCGTCTGTATTAAATGAGCGAGAACCGTTTCATAACATCTGGTTTGCTGGAGATTTTCACACGCCTTCAGCATGCAGTTATCAGGTGAACTTTCCACGTTTAGAGCTGGTGCTAGACGGAGAGTATATTAATGAAATGGAGAGTCATGATCGCAAAATAACCAACGTTATCGCCAAAGCCGGAGACGCGATTTTCATCCCACCCAACTGCTGGAACAAGCCAAACTGGGATACAGACTGCTCGGTGTTGAGCATGTTGTTTGGTCGTCGTCAGCTTGGTTTAAGCTTGGTGAGCAAGCGCAAAGGCGAGGAGAGCTTTTACGATATTCAAAAGCACAGTATTCAGACTCGCTCTGGTTTTGCGATTGATAATATTTTGGAGGCGCTTAGCTCGTTAGCGAGAGAGAGTAACAAGCAGCCGATGGACGAGTTATTGCTGCAAGCTCTACTGCAATACAGTAAAACCATGCTGGAAGCGCCCGTAGAAAAATCTCATAGCCGAGTACAGGATGTGTATCAAGGGATTTGTATCTACATTCAAGAGAACTTCCACCGCCAGATCACCCGAGACAGCATTGCCTCACGCTTTAGTATTTCATCCAATCACTTGTCGCGAATGTTCCGTCAACAAGGCCACATGACGCTGGCAGAATACATCACCCGAGTCCGTGTCGACCGCGCCAAATTCATGCTCAAGAAGTACAACTTCAAGCTCAATGAAGTGGCATTACGTTGCGGCTTTAAGGATGTGAACTACTTCTGTCGAGTATTTAAGAATCGCACCGGTAGAACGCCGACTGAATATCGTGGTTCTATTTAGTTAAGCCGTCTTTTTAAGTCGGAGCGTATTTTGTTGTTGAGCCGTCTTTTGGAGTGAGTAGCCTTACAGCAGGCGAGATGAGATATACATCAGCAAGGCTTGTAAATCGACACTGCTTCGAGTCTTTTGCAAACGCTCGTTGACCTGATCGTGAAGTAGGTTTCTAGTTAGGTTGGTAGCCGCCACAATGTGTTCAAGTTGCGGCTTGGTTGGCAGTACTAAAGCGATAGCTACGTGTACTTGGCCAATTTGAGATGCCCAGTCAATCGGATTGTCACTGACGATGACCGCGATCGAGAGATCTTGAGTAGATTCAAACATCACATGGGGCAGTGCGATACCTGGTGACACGCAGGTTGAAGAGCGTTCTTCTCGCTTAATGAAAGCCAAAATCAGCTCATCTGGGTCTTCTGGATAAACGAGGTGAGCGAGCCCTTTCAAGCACTCAAATTTTGTCAGTTGAGTTTGCGCTTTAGCGTGGTGCCACTTTATGTCACAAGGCGGGCATATCTGCGGCATACGCTGGATTAAATCGTTCGAGAACTCATGATTCACTTGTGAGCCAACCATGTCGTAATGCTCAGCAATCACGTCTTTTATTACAAAACATGCGAGTTCAGCATCAATACCTACTGCGGTTATCTGGCATAAATCCCCCCGGAGTAAACCCACTTGTAACATCGCGACAGATTTGGAGAGATCAGCGGTTCGATTTTGAGTGATGTTGATAATGCGGATGTTGCTTTTGAACTTCTTCGCTAAACGAGTCAACGGCTGCGCGACGTGTGAGTTCGCGGCAGGATCGTCAACGAAGAAGGTGATCTGATATTCATTCATGAAAGGTTTAAGTTCGACAATGCTTGATAAAGACTTTATCGACACTCAATAACACCTCTTCCATTGGAATGAATACGGTTTTCGCTGGGTCAAATCGACTTGGTTGTTCGATGTCGATATCAGAGACGATCAACACTTTGTCTGCGAGGGTAATATCCTGGCCTGTCAGTAAGTTTTCAATCCCCATAGCGCCTTGAGTCTCAACCTTGATTGAAACATTGAATTTTGGGGCTGTTTTATTTAGTGCATCAGCTGCCATATAGGTGTGCGCAATGCCTGTAGGGCACGCAGTTACCGCTACAATTCTCATTATTATTCTCGGTGTGCTTAGATCGACAGTTTACTTGGATCGATGGGACTATCTGAATCTAGGAAGTTTATGGATTCCCGTTTTTAATTCAAAGGTGAACATCACACTCTTGCTTCTTGGTTACAATTATCCAGTCAATGCACCTTTCGTCCTATATATCGAGCGGCCTTGCCTCGTTAGTCTTTTCATATTATTAACCTCTTTATCTCATTTACCTAAATTGGTACTCGGACGAGGCAGCACATGGACATCACTGACATTATAGAGCCGGAGATTATCTGTCTGGATTTAAAGGCAGACTCAAAACAGGCGGTATTTGAAGAGCTTGTCGAACTGCTTGACCGTGCGGGCAAGCTCTCCAATAAAAGTGAATTCCTTGATGATATCTGGAAGCGTGAGGCCATTGGCAATACGGGCTTTGATGATGGTATTGCGATTCCACACGCGAAAAGCACTGCTGTAGCTAAACCTGCTGTGGCGGTAGGTATTAGCCGAACGGGTATCGATTATGGCGCAGACGGCGGCGAACTGTCGGATGTGTTTTTTATGCTCGCGTCGCCAGACAATAGCGATGATCATCATATTGAGGTTCTGGCTCAGATCTCAACTCGATTGATCGAAGATGGTTTTGTTACAAAATTAAAGGCGGTAGAGTCGGTCGAGGAAGCTCAAGAGCTGTTTCTCGAAGCGAATTCTGAATCTTTCGATAGCTACGCTTCTAGTCATCATGAAGTTTACAGCGAACCATTAAGCCCTTGGGCACAATCTCTTAATCGTCTTAAAGAACACTTGTTGTACGGTACTTCGCACATGATCCCATTCGTGGTCGCGGGTGGGGTACTTTTGTCTTTGTCGGTAATGATGTCTGGCCACGGAGCAGTACCTGAGAGCGGCGTTCTGGCTGACATAGCACAAATGGGTATCGCGGGGCTAACCCTGTTTACCGCTGTGCTCGGTGGTTACATTGCATATTCAATGGCCGACAAACCGGGCTTAGCTCCGGGCATGATTGGTTCTTGGCTCGCAGTGAATCAGTACAGTACCGGCTTCCTTGGTGCCATTGTGGTCGGATTCTTCGCAGGTTTCGTGGTTAATTTGCTAAAGAAGATCAAACTCCCTGACAGTATGATCTCGCTGAGTTCTATCTTCATTTATCCCTTAGTTGGCACCTTCATTACCTGTGGCGCGGTGATGTGGGTGATTGGCTCTCCTATCGCGTATGTGATGCTTGAGATGAACCAAATGCTGACTGGCATGGCTGGCTCAGGAAAAGTGGTGTTGGGCAGTATTTTAGGGGCGATGACAGCCTTTGATATGGGCGGCCCAATCAACAAAGTGGCGACGCTGTTTGCTCAAACGCAGGTGAACACTCAACCTTGGCTAATGGGCGGCGTCGGTATTGCCATTTGTACGCCACCATTAGGTATGGCTCTTGCCACTTTCATATCACCTAAGAAATTTAAAAGAGACGAGCGTGAAGCCGGAAAAGCCGCCGGTATCATGGGAATGATCGGCATCAGTGAAGGCGCGATTCCATTTGCAGCAGCTGATCCCGCACGTGTTCTGCCCGCTGTTGTTGCTGGTGGCATTGTCGGTAATGTGGTTGGCTTTATGTTCCATGTCATCAACCATGCACCATGGGGCGGCTGGATAGTGCTGCCGGTGGTTGACGGCAAAATTGGCTATATCGTCGGGACATTAGCAGGAGCACTGACGACGGCTCTGATCGTGATACTACTGAAAAAGAACGTGGTCGAAGGTGAAGCAAGTTCTAATCAGTTTACGGGTGGCTCGATAACGGAAGAAGGACAAGCGGATGTATTGGCGATCACTTCTTGTCCATCTGGTGTCGCTCATACGTTTCTTGCGGCTAAGTCTTTGGAAAAGGCGGCTCATCATCTTGGGGTTCGGATTAAAGTCGAAACGCAGGGGGCCAACGGAATCGGCAATCGCATTACACAGAAAGACATTGAGCGGGCGAGGTTGGTGATTTTTGCTCATGATGTGGCAATTAAAGAGATCGAACGCTTTGCGAACGTGAAAACCTTAGATGTCAGTACTAAGGAAGCGATGCTTAATGCGCAGGCGTTGATTATGAGGAAAGTATAAAAGCCATCGGCTTTCAGATTGGCTGAAAAGCAATAAGAAAAAAGACGCCTAAGTATTAGTAGTAATACTTGGGCGTCTTTTTGTAGATCTGAGCCTATATACGCTCAGTTGCTAAAAAGGGTGGTACTTGAAGATGTCTTCAACCATTGAGTTGAGTAGTTCTGTGTCATCGCAGGTTTTTGCATAAGTGCGTAGCCCTGCAATTTGAACCTGAACGTGGCGAGCTAGTTGAGTAGGTTCTCGATCTTTACTTATCTCACCTAAATCTTGCGCTTCGGCAATCAGCTTAGCGAACTCGCCTTCCATGATTTTGAGTGATTTCTTGGCTTCTTCTAATAATTCAGCGTGCTCATCCGTCAGTTCAGCTACTGTTTTAACCAGCATACACATGCCGTTAGGCGCGCTTTTTTTCGATTCGACAACGGCACGTTTTACGAAGTTTTCTAGTGCTTTGATTGGAGAGTCGGTTTCGCTGCGAAAGCGGTTCAAATTGTGAATGCCGAGTTCGGTATAGCGAGCCAATGTCTCTTTAAACAAGCCTTCTTTGCTGCCAAAAGCCGCATAAATACTGCCGGGACGCATATCAATCACGTCCTGTAGATTGCGCATAGAAGTTGCGTGAAAGCCCTTTTCCCAATACAGGTTAGTCGCTTTATCTACTACGTCTTGTCTATCGAACTTCGCAGTCTTGGCCATAACATCTACTTCATTAATCTGAACATATGTTCAATATTTTAAGATGAACGCTCGTTCTAGTAAAGGCGTGTTTAGTAGCTTAGGCTCGATAAAGCTGTAACAGACTAAGAATCGGTCAAGTGTTTTAGTCATTAGCAAAACATCCTAACCATCGACAACTTCAACGGTCTTGTGTTGCGCGCCATAATAGGTGCCTTCATCGATGGTGTACATCAGCGTTTCTTTGCACTCTGGGCAATCGAATTCTTCATTGGGTTCGATTGCTTCCTCTTCTACCCATTCCCATCCAATGTGTTCTTCGCAAGCGGGGCAATCCATAAAAATACCTCTCAGCTGTTGTCGCATATTTACTGCGAGCTTCTACTTAATAAGCTCGGCAGTATACATATTTGAGACTGAATATATAGATGCTCGTGAGTGAACAGCTTGGTAAGGGTTACACAGTGAGCGCTGGTCTACCACTTTATGATTATGCAGTGTGTGTCAATTTTTAGTCACTGCGTCAGAGAAATGTTGTTACACGTACTTTTCGTCTGGTTAAGTCAGATAGTTAACAGTTTTATTCATAAACCAATGAGTTTTATAAGGTTAAATGTTAACGTCCTCTGCGCTGAACTGTGTAGTTAGGTCATGGTTTACATAGGTCAGCTTGAATAATTATAGAGTCACAATTAAGGCGCACCCGTTAGAAGGAAGCCAAATTCGATGACTGAGAAGATTTGTTAGTTGTTAGGGAAATAATAATGAATTTAACCGATATGTCATTTAAGCAAAAAATCATCGCTTTGCTTATCTTACCGATCTTAGGGTTTTTATGGCTTAGTGTTTCTGCCATTTCAAAAGGCGTAGAAACCACCAGTGAAATGTCGTCATTAAACCAACTTACGCGTTTGTCGGTTGTGTACAGTGAGTTGGTGCACGAGTTACAGAAAGAGCGTGGTATGACGGCTGGTTTTATCGGGTCACAGGGAAACAAGTTTGGCAGCGAGCTAAAAGCACAAAGAATTAACGCAGACAGCAAACGCAATCAAAGAACCGAGTACTGGCAGTCTGAAGAAATCGATTTATCGCAGATCACGCGTCTAAATACTGAAATCAGCCAAAGCCTCAACCAAATTACTTCGATTCGCAATAGAGTGGATTCTCAATCAATTCCGCTTTCTGAAGCATTAGGCTACTACACCAAACTTAATGCTAAGTTATTGAGTGTATCTGCATTAATTGCTGAGCTAAGTACTGATGCCACCATCACGACAGAAACCATCGCCTACTATAACTTTCTACAAGGCAAGGAGCGTGCGGGTATCGAACGTGCGGTTCTCAACAACACCTTTTCTAAAAATGAATTTGGCCCGGGTATGCTGGTTAAATTCATCTCTTTGGTAACCGAGCAAAATACATATTTTGCGAACTTTGAAGTTTTTGGTAACCCAGATAACGTTGATTTCTTTAAACAACAACTGAATGATCGCTCGGTGGCTGAAGTGGAAAAACTTCGTGATGTGGCTGAATCGAAAATGAGTGGTTTTGATGTCGATCCTGTTTATTGGTTTGCTCAATCGACGGCACGAATTGTTCAGCTGAAGAAGACTGAAAATCAGTTAGCAGAGTCTCTTATTACACTGACGGATCAGAAAACTCAGCAAGCTCAATCAGCAATGATGGGCAGCATTGTGATGTTTGTTGTGATCACTTTGTTCGCAACTTTTGTTAGCTTCAAAGCCATTACTGATTTAACGACTCGAGTTAAAGATCTAACGCGAGTACTTTCTAAAGTCCGAAATGACAATGACTTAACCGTTCGTGCGACTTACGAAGGTAATAGTGAGCTGGGTCAAATCTCATCGTCGCTTAATGAAACATTAGAGAAGTTTTCTCAAGTTATCGATAACCTATCTCAATCTAGCCTGACACTTGCTTCAGCAGCAGAAGAGACGGCGCAAACTTGCCAATACAACTCAAGCACCTTAGTTGAACAGCAAGACCAGATTGGCTTGATTGCGACAGCAACAGAAGAGCTATCAGCGACGGTGAATGAAGTCGCGGCTAAAACACAGCAAACGGCAAGCTCAGCGAAGATCGCTGATGAACAATCACAGCAAGGCTTAAGCACGGTTCAACAATCTTATGAGTCGATAGAAACCTTGGCTTCTGAGATTAACGGCCTCGCTGAAAAAATCACTCATCTACACGAAAGCAGCAACAATATTAACAGTGTGATTGATGTGATTAAATCCGTTGCCGAACAAACCAATTTGTTAGCGTTAAATGCAGCGATTGAAGCCGCTCGAGCTGGTGAACAAGGTCGTGGTTTTGCTGTCGTAGCCGATGAAGTTCGTACTTTGGCTCAGCGTACGCAACAGTCCACTTCGGAAATTGAAGGCTTCATTAACTCGCTACAATCGGACGTGCAAACAGCGTTCAATGTGATTGATAACAGCAAGAAGATGTCTTCAAGAGCGGTTGAAGACTCACGAGGAGTAGAACAGACCCTGCAAGATATTTCAGGGGCTGTGAGCAAAATATTCAGCATGGCAGAGCAGATTGCTACCGCAACTGAAGAGCAAGCAGTAGTGACTCAAGATATTGCTCAGAACGTTGTCGCGGTAGAGCAGAAGTCGACAGAATCTACGACAGGCGCAACGCAAATTGCTGCAACAGCGAAAGAGCAGGCTGAGTTGGCAACATCGCTGAAAGAGCTCTCGAATACGTTTAAGAGTTAGCAGCTCAGAGCTAGAAGCTTTCTATCGCATATAAAAAATGTCCCGCCTAGTGCGGGACATTTTTTTAGCGGGGTACTTTTTTTTTCTTTTTTTGGAGGGGGGGATGAAGCGGCTAAAGCGCTTGTCCGTTAACCGACAATTTCACATCAATGTTGCCACGAACCGCGTTTGAGTAAGGGCAAACTTGGTGCGCCGTTTTCACAAGCGTCACAGCTTGTTCTTGCTCTAGATCCAGTTCAATCGATAGAGCAACAGTTAAAGCAAAGCCGCCGTTTTCATTTGGTCCGATACCGACTGTTGCAGTTGTTGGCGCCGATGCGATTTTGATTTTCATCTCTTTAGCTACATGAAGTAGAGCATTTGAGAAACACGCAGAGTAGCCCGCAGCAAACAGTTGCTCAGGGTTTGTCGCTTCACCTGTTCCGCCCATCTCTTTAGGATAGCTCAACGCCACTGAAAGCAGGTTGTCATCAGTAGAAACTTGGCCGTTACGACCTGCAGTAGCTGTAGCAGAAGTTGTGTAGAGTGTTGTCATTGTCTTAGTCCTTGTTTGAGTTGTGCAAAATTAGATTGTGTGCAACTTAATTTTAAAGCTAGCTTAATTGATAAAATTCGAGCGCGCAAGTATATTGTGCACAATTTAATTTATTGGTGAGGTGATCATGAGCGACCAAGATGACTATCTAAAACTGGATAATCAGGTGTGTTTTGCGCTGTATAGTGCATCGAATGCAATGAGTAGAGCGTATCAACCTTTACTGAAAGCGCTTGACCTTACTTACTTGCAGTACATTGTGATGATGGTGCTGTGGGAAGAAAAAGAGATAAATGTCAAAGCCCTAGGCGCAAAAACGCATTTGGATTCAGGTACGTTGACGCCTTTACTTAAGCGCTTGGAAACGAAAGGTTACGTGCTTAGAACTCGCAGTGCTGAAGATGAACGAGTTCGAGTTATTACACTGACGCCTGCAGGGGTAGAGCTCAAAGAGCAAGCGCAAACTGTGCCAGTAGAAATGCTATGTCTTTCTAAGATGAATGAAGATGAGCTTAAATCGCTAAAAGCACAGTGTGAGCAATTGCTTGGCAATTTGACCAAGTAAGCACTTTTAGTTTTTGGCTATGGTAATCAGAAAATAAGAAAGCCCGTTAGCCCTACTGTTAATTAGTTGCGATCGCTAATTCGAGTAAGACTAACGGGCTTTTTGTATCTGCTGTCGTTTAAATGGCAGCAGATAGTGTATTCAATTGGGATTTATCCCATAAACCAAGATACGAAAATCAAAGCCCCAAAACCGAATGTTGCCATCAGTGCCGTATCGCCACCGGCTGCTGTATAGCTGCCTTCGGTTTGAAGGTGAGGGAAGTCAGGCCTACGAACCTTAACCACCATTGCGAGTGGTCCCCAAATAGCTAGGAACACCAACACCATGCCTGCATAGTCCAACATGCTCACGAACTGGCTTGCGAACAGCTCTGCTAATACCAAAGGCAATACAAAGGTCAGAGCATAAGCTAATGCTTTGTTGTTGGTGACTGCGTCTTTGTTTTGGTCATACAGCGCCATGGATACACCAAGGAAAGAGGTCACCAGTGCCAGTGCTGAGAACAGCGCAATAACTACCTTCAACCAAGCAGATTGACCGCTAAATGCTGAGATCAGTTCTGAAATGTTGTGGAACTGGCTGATCGCGTCTGTACCAAGGTTACCGATAATCGCGAACAACCAAGTTAGGTAGCAGATTAGTGGTATCACTGAGCCTAGCAGAATCATATTGCGGATCTGCTTTTGAGTCGCTTCGCGGTTGTAGATAACCAGTGACGGGATCACCACCATAGAGGCAAAACTGGTAAAGATAACCGCGCTGTACTGCACCACGTCATTGGCCGTGTATTGGCTAGTTTGAGTTAGGTAATCTAGACGGATATTGCTAAACAGAGAGGCAATTACAATAAACAGCATTACCACCATCATGATGAATAGACCACGGTTTAATTTATCGATATAAGACTTACCCGCGACTACAATCACACCCATCAATAGGCTGAAAACGGTATAAGCAGCGGATGCAGAGATGTCTACGCCGACGTCGAGCAGTAGCTTATGAATGATGTCGCCAACACCCAAGATATAGGCGATCAGCATGCATACCAGCAGCAGATAAAAGAGTGCATTGATAAAGTGTTTACCTTTGCTGCCCAGAGTGAGGTAAGCAACACTGCTCATGCCACTGTTGTCTTTCGTTTTGGTACACGCTTCTGCCAGTAGGAGTGCAGAGTAGGTGGTGCCGATAAAGATGAGTAGCATCAGCACTGAGCTGATCATGAAGCCAAACTGGGCCAACACCATGGGAATAGCAAGCATGCCAGCCCCTAATGCAGTTCCCGAAAGGATTAGGGAACTGCCGAATAATTTCATATTCAAAAAAACAACCTCTAGCGATCCAATTAATTTTTGTTTGGATTGTAAATAATTGTTTCCAAGACTAACAAAATACTCAGTAAAGTTAGGGGTTAAATCCTAATTATTTTTGAATTTTTCTAAAAAACTTACAAAGGTATTTCGGAGTATTATCTGTGAGCGTTTGACGCATTTTCTTGGTGATTGTATTGGTTGTTTTAGTTAACGTTTATTCATTGTTGAATGATCTAGCAGTCAGAAATATTCGATTAGAAAGAAGTATGCTTCGCGATTATTTTCGCTAGTGTCACAACCCCTTCTTTCCACTCTTTATTCTCTTCGATGTTCGCTACCGTGAAGCGCAAGCAGTGTTTATATTGATCGTTTGTCCCAAATACTGTGCCAGGTAATATTCCCAATTTGTGCTTCAAACAATCTTGATAAATCGCGTAGCTATCGACAGATTCAGGTAACGTGATCCAGTTTAGAAAAGATCCCTCAGGCTTTGACAGATGGTAGCGGCCAACAAGGTGTTCATAGCCATCAAGCGCTTGTATTAACAGGCTTTGGAATTGCTTTTGATTGACTTGATAGAGTCGCTTCATCTTAGACAAATGACTTCGATATTTCCCCGTAGTGAGGAAGTGCCCAACCGCTGATTGCATTAAGTTGGAGCTGCCCATGTTGTCGCATAACAGGTATTTTTCAACTTGAGCTTGGTAACGACCTGAGAGTAACCAGCCAATACGCAAGCGAGAATCTAAGGTCTTGGACAAAGAGTTGACGTAAATGACTCGATCTTGGTCATCAAGCTCTTTGAGGCTGGCAATGGGTGTGTCGAATGCCAAGCTACCGAACACATCGTCTTCGATAATCGGTAAAGATCCGGTGATTTCCAGTAATGCTTTTCGGTTCGCCAATGGCATCCGTGAACCGGTTGGATTGGTAAAGTTTGGCGTTAGTAGCAAGGTTTTCACTTCCCATTTGTCCAACGCACTCTGTAGTGAAGGAATGTCGATTCCGTGGCTGACGCTGCTTGGTATTTCAAGGGCTTGCAAGCCAAGTGATTCAAGTAAAAGTAGATTACCGAAATAACAGGGCGACTCGACCGCCACGATGTCTCCCGGTTTGGTTAATGCACGTAAAGCCAGACTGATCGCCTGTTGAGCACCATGTGTAATTGCAATTTCATTCGATCCCGCAGGCACGCCTAGATCATGGGTGATCTTTAGCAACTGCTTTACTAATTGCTCATCGCCGGGAGGTAATTGGTAATAACCGGGAAGCTGAGTTTGCAAACGGCTATGGCGACCGATTTCGGCGTACAAGCTACGAATGGCAGGGTTATTAATGTTCGGGTGTGCAGAACCAGCAAGCAGTTTCAAGCGACCTTTCGGACGGGAGAGTACAGATTTGGTGACCGACAAGAGGTCGACTTTTTGAGGCTGGCTCGGTGCATCCCAGATGGTGGTGTTCGGTGTTTTCACACGATAGCCTGATTTAGGCACAGAATAAACCCAGCCCGTCGCTTCCAGTTCTTGATAAGCGCGAATCACGGTGTTTTTGCTCACACCGAGTTGTTCACTGAGTTGACGAATGGAAGGCAAGCGGTCGTCTGGGTGAAAGAGCCCTTTATCGATTTGAGCCTTAATATGTTGTTCTATCGCGAGATATTTATTGCCGCTGAGTTCTGCTTCCACGTTTTCCCCTTGTTACTCACACTTAATCTGTAACCATTTAAAGTGTTATATCTGTATCTTTATTAGTTATCTGTACCCAACTAAGGTAACAGCATTGATGAAGAGTTGACCAGAGGCTTGTAATGCTGATTAAAATGATTCCGTTTGTGTTTGTACTATTGTGGTCGTCAGGCTTTGTTGGCGCCCGTCTTGGTGTTGAATACGCTGAACCAGCAACGTTACTTTCACTTAGGATGGTAGCCAACGTGGCGCTATTCTTGGTTTTGATTGCAATCCTTAAGCGTCGTATTCCTCGTGGTCGAGCATTTTTTCACGCTTGTGTGGTGGGCATTTTGATTCATGGCTTCTACCTTGGTGGCACTTATCTCGCGATCGATATGGGTATGCCCGCCGGGTTGAGTTCTCTGCTTGTTGGCTTACAACCGATTCTGACGGCATTGATAATGATCAGCTGTACCTCGCAGCGTTTTAACTTCGCACAATGGCTAGGCTTAGCCCTTGGTTTCGCGGGTATTAGCTTGGTGCTAATGGGCAATATTGAGTGGCAGTCAGACGACCAAAAAGGTTTGGCAACGTTATTATGTTTGGTTTCTTTGGTGGGTATTACGGTCGGTACTTTGTATCAGAAGCGCTTTTGCCAGGGTACAGATATGGTCGGTGGCGCGATGGTGCAGTACTTGGCAGCAGCAGCATTGTTCTTACCTTTTGCAATGCGTTACGAAACTATGCAGGTGAACTGGACTATCGAGTTCACGTTAACTCTGGCTTGGCTAGTGATTGTTCTATCGTGCATTGCTATTTTATTGCTGCTTTACATGGTAGAGCATGGCGCTTCTTCAAGTGTGGCATCGGTGTTTTACCTCGTTCCACCCACAACTGCCATTCAAGCGTGGCTCATTTTTGGAGAGTCATTCGACATTTATGGCGCAATAGGCTTCGCGTTGTCAGCGACCGCTGTTTATCTGGTGGTGAAAAAGCCTGAGTTGATTAAGTTCCGTAGACGAACAGCATTAGAGAGGTAATGTGTCTACCAAAATTATACCAATCGTAGTAACTAACTGGTCACCCTAGCTTGTTAA
>NZ_AJZM02000271.1:151-577 GCF_000272405.2 Vibrio tasmaniensis 1F-187 | reverse complement strand
AATGGATTGGCTCAAGACATCAACACCCACTTTAATAAAGGGCGCCCCGATGTTAAAAGCGACCCAGCGATGCGCTTTGCCTTACTCGGCCAAGAGAATGCGTATGAAATCACTCACGGTATCTCAAATGCCTATGTGGATTGTGATAGCGGCTCCCAGTGCCTTATCGAACACATTCCTAAACAGTGTCATCGTCCAACGAACAACAACGTGCCTTGTACAAAAGTCCCCGTTGCCACCGTGGTTACTGGCAATGTCATCTACCACTGTCCATCCGGTTGGACAAAGCAAGGGGATAATTGCCAACGTCCCCTCCCACAATGCCGATACAATAATAAACATTATGTGAGGCAAACGGGAGGTGATGGCATTTTCTCATCGTCAGGAACCACGTATTTATGGGGCGGGAAGCAAGTCTCTCCCAAT
>NZ_AJZM02000271.1:0-141 GCF_000272405.2 Vibrio tasmaniensis 1F-187 | reverse complement strand
GCATTTTCTCATCGTCAGGAACCATGTATTTATGGGGCGGTAAGAGTGTCTATCCCAACCAAGGCTACACGCTTGGCGAGTTAAAACAGACCTATCACGTTAATTGGCAAGCGAGCGAACACTGGGATAAACGCTACGAGA
>NZ_AJZM02000270.1 GCF_000272405.2 Vibrio tasmaniensis 1F-187 | reverse complement strand
TGCTGGTGTTGTAGCTAAAATCTTTGCATAAGATTTGACGAACCACTAGTAAAAAGGGCATCATTTGATGCCCTTTTTCTGCGCTGAAAAAAGAGTTGGGTGTTTTGACATCAATTTTAACTCTTAGCAAAGAATTAAACGGTCTTTTTAACTAAAATGACTGTTAGATGTGTTGTTTTGCAACGCAAAGGAATGTGCCCTGCAACAGCGGGGTTATTGTCGTCTATATTTAAGACTTATCACAGGTTGGTTTTATGAAAGCAAACGCTGAAACTCCTGATAGCTCAGGTGCAGCAGATACAATGAAGTGGGTAGTCGCTTTTGTACTGTTGGCTGCTGCTGTTGTGGGTAATTACCTGTATGGTGAATTGTCTGTTGTAATTCGCGCTGCAGGTGTAGTTGTGCTGATTGCTGCCGCACTAGGCGTTGCAGCAACAACAACTAAAGGTAAAGCTGCGATCGATTTTGCAAAAGAATCTCGTATGGAGATTCGTAAAGTTGTTTGGCCTACTCGCCAAGAAACTATGCAAACTACATTGATCGTTTTAGCTGTATGTATTGTTATGTCTCTAGTGCTTTGGGGAATTGACGGCATTATGGTCCGTTTAGTTTCTCTAGCAACTGGAGTGTAGAGGGTTCTGATTCATGAGTGAAGCTCCAAAAAAACGTTGGTATGTAGTTCAAGCCTTTTCTGGCTATGAAGGTCGTGTATCTCAATCGTTACGCGAACATATTAAAATGCACGACATGGAAGAATTCTTTGGTGACGTTTTAGTACCTACTGAAGAAGTAGTGGAAATGCGTGCAGGTCAACGCCGTAAAAGCGAACGTAAGTTCTTCCCTGGCTACGTATTAGTGCAAATGATCATGAATGATGAATCATGGCACTTAGTACGCAGCATTCCTCGTGTTATGGGCTTCATTGGTGGTACCTCTGATCGTCCTGCACCAATCACTGACAAAGAAGCTGATGCTATCTTGAACCGTCTAGAGAAAGCGAGCGAGTCTCCACGTCCTAAGACAATGTTCGAAGCGGGTGAAGTGGTTCGTGTGAACGATGGTCCGTTTGCTGATTTCAACGGTACAGTTGAAGAAGTAGATTACGAGAAAAGCCGCATTAAGGTATCTGTATCGATCTTTGGTCGTGCAACACCGGTTGAGCTTGAATTTGGTCAAGTTGAAAAGCTGGACTAAAACTCTAACTTTTGAACAAGCTGTGGATAAATACTTCATAAGTTGTTCAAAATAAAAGAGTATAAAAAACCACCTTTTTAGGGTTGTTAAAGGCGCGAATTATGATTATAATTTCGCGCCTTTTTACTTCTATCGAAGTAAGAAAGAGTTAATTGAAATTAAGGGGAGCTTGCCTCAGGGCTAGCGCATGTACCCAAAAATTAGGAAATATCATGGCTAAGAAAGTTGAAGCTTATATCAAACTGCAAGTTGCAGCTGGTATGGCAAACCCAAGTCCACCGGTTGGTCCTGCTCTAGGTCAACACGGCGTGAACATCATGGAATTCTGTAAAGCGTTCAACGCAAAAACAGAATCTGTTGAGAAAGGTCTACCTACTCCAGTAGTAATTACTGTTTACAACGACCGTTCTTTCACGTTCGTAACTAAGACTCCACCTGCTGCTGTTCTTCTTAAGAAAGCTGCTGGCGTTAAGTCTGGTTCAGGTCGTCCAAACACTGAGAAAGTTGGTACTGTAACTGACGCTCAAGTTCAGGAAATCGCAGAAACTAAAGCTGCTGATATGACTGGTGCTGACATCGAAGCAATGAAGCGTTCTATTGCTGGTACTGCTCGTTCAATGGGCCTAGTGGTAGAGGGATAAGATCATGGCAAAACTTACTAAGCGTATGCGCGTAATCCGCGACAAAGTTGAAGTAACTAAAGAATACGAAATCAACGAAGCTGTTGCTCTTCTTAAAGAACTAGCTACTGCTAAATTCGTTGAGTCTGTAGATGTTGCTGTTAACCTAGGCATTGATGCTCGTAAATCTGACCAAAACGTACGTGGCGCAACTGTGCTACCTCACGGTACTGGCCGTGACATCCGCGTTGCTGTGTTCACTCAAGGTGCAAACGCAGAAGCAGCTAAAGCAGCTGGCGCAGATATCGTTGGTATGGAAGATCTTGCTGAGCAAGTGAAAAAAGGCGAAATGAACTTCGACGTTGTTGTTGCTTCTCCTGATGCAATGCGTGTTGTTGGTCAACTAGGTACAATCCTAGGTCCACGCGGCCTTATGCCAAACCCTAAAGTTGGTACTGTAACTCCTAACGTTGCTGAAGCGGTTAAGAACGCTAAAGCTGGTCAGGTTCGTTACCGTAACGACAAGAACGGTATCATCCACACTACTATCGGCAAAGCATCTTTCGAAGCTAACCAGCTTCAAGAGAACCTAGAAGCACTTCTAGTTGCTCTTAAGAAAGCTAAGCCTTCTTCAGCGAAAGGTACTTTCCTGAAGAAAGTAAGCATCTCTACTACAATGGGTGCTGGTGTTACTGTTGATCAAGCTAGTCTTGACACTCAAGCAAACTAATTTGCTTCGGCGCAGATTTAGTGTATACTTCTGCGCCTAATATTTGTGGTTGGGTGATTTTTGAAGCAATTCAGGTCATCCGTCCCAAGACCGTAGGCGCTGTACTCTTCGGAGATATGGCTTAATAAAACCTACGTAGGCGATGTTGTGGTTTGAAGTGAATTTATTCATTTTTAAATAACATCGTAAACGCTCATTACATTTTGTATGAGTGCTGTAATCACAACCAGAGGTTAATCCAAATGGCTTTAAATCTTCAAGACAAAAAAGCAATTGTTGCTGAAGTCAACGAAGCTGCCAGTGGTGCACTTTCTGCAGTTGTAGCTGATTCTCGTGGCGTTACTGTTGGCGCAATGACTTCTCTACGTAAACAAGCTCGCGAAGCGGGTGTTTACATGAGAGTTGTTCGTAACACACTAGCACGCCGTGCGATTCAGGGTACAGACTACGAGTGTCTAACTGACACTTTCACTGGTCCAACTCTGATCGCATTCTCTAATGAGCACCCAGGTGCTGCAGCGCGTCTTTTCAAAGACTTCGCTAAAGAGAATAAAGATTTCGAGATCAAAGCTGCTGCATTTGAAGGCGCAGTTACTGATGCTGAAGTACTAGCGACACTACCAACTTACGACGAAGCTATCGCACGCCTAATGATGTGCATGAAAGAAGCTTCTGCTGGCAAGCTGGTTCGTACTATCGCTGCTGTTCGCGACCAAAAAGAAGAAGCTGCGGCTTAAGCCTTGCTTTTCACTGGTTGCTATTTAAACTTATTGTTGACTTAAAAGAGAATTGTTATGTCTATTACTAACGAGCAAATCCTAGACGCAGTTGCAGAAATGTCTGTAATGCAAGTTGTTGAGCTTATCGAAGCTATGGAAGAGAAATTCGGTGTTACTGCTGCTGCTGCAGTTGTAGCTGGTGGTGCTTCTGCTGAAGCTGCTGCTGAGCAAACTGAATTCGACGTAATCCTAACTGCTGCTGGCGCTAACAAAGTACAAGTTATCAAAGCTGTACGTGGCGCAACTGGCCTAGGTCTTAAAGAAGCTAAAGGTCTTGTAGACTCAGCTCCTGCAGCGCTTAAAGAAGGCGTTGACAAAGCTGAAGCTGAAGCTCTTAAAGCACAGCTAGAAGAAGCTGGCGCTTCTGTTGAAGTTAAGTAATTATTACTTAATTTCTTAGCCGCAAGGCTAATGGCTGGTGGTTTATTAACCACCGGCCTTTTTGCGCTGTAGGGCTATGACGAAATTTCCGCTGTTTAACCGTCATAATCCAAGCAAAAAAACAGTCATTTTTTCGAAATGATTGTTCACTACAGTAAACAGCTGTTTGTCACCGCCCCCTCTGAAGAGTGTTTTGGGTGGTTTGGGTCACTTATCAGCGAGCTGAGGAACCCCATGGTTTACTCTTATACCGAGAAAAAGCGCATCCGTAAGGATTTTGGTACTCGTCCACAAGTTTTGGACATTCCATACCTGTTATCGATCCAGCTTGATTCTTTCGACAAATTCATCGAACAGGATCCTGAAGGTCAATACGGTCTTGAAGCTGCTTTCCGTTCTGTATTTCCAATTCAGAGCTACAACGGCAATTCTGAGCTGCAATACGTTAGCTACCGTCTTGGTGAGCCAGTTTTTGACGTTAAAGAATGTCAAATCCGCGGTGTTACTTACTCAAAGCCACTACGCGTAAAACTACGTCTAGTTATCTTTGATCGAGATGCACCAGCAGGTACTGTAAAAGACATTAAAGAACAAGAAGTCTACATGGGCGAAATTCCGCTTATGACAGACAATGGTACTTTCGTAATTAATGGTACCGAGAGGGTTATCGTATCCCAGCTGCACCGAAGCCCAGGCGTGTTCTTCGACAGTGATAAGGGTAAGACCCACTCATCAGGTAAAGTTCTTTATAACGCACGTGTAATTCCTTACCGTGGCTCATGGTTAGACTTTGAGTTCGATCCTAAGGATAACTTATTCGTACGTATCGACCGTCGTCGTAAGCTACCAGCATCGATTATCCTTCGTGCACTTGGTAAATCGACTGAAGAGATCCTAGATCTGTTCTTCGACAAAGTGAACTTCGAAGTGAAAGACCAAACTCTACTTATGGAGTTGGTTCCTGATCGTCTACGTGGTGAAACTGCGTCATTCGACATCGAAGCAAACGGCAAAACTTACGTTGAGACTGGTCGTCGTGTAACTGCTCGCCATATCCGTCAACTTGAAAAAGATGGCGTTGAGCACATCGAAGTACCAGTAGAGTACATCGTTGAAAAGATTGCTGCGAAAGATTACATCAACGAAGCAACTGGCGAGATCATCGTTGGCGCAAACCAAGAGATTAGCCTAGAAGCACTTGCTAACCTGTCTCAAGCAGGTCACAAGACTCTAGAAGTGCTGTTCACGAATGACCTAGACCATGGTCCATTCATGTCAGACACTCTACGTGCGGATAGCACAGTAGATCGCATCTCTGCATTGGTAGAAATCTACCGCATGATGCGTCCTGGCGAGCCACCAACGAAAGAAGCTGCAGAATCATTGTTCGAAAGCCTATTCTTCTCTGAAGATCGTTACGACCTATCAACTGTAGGCCGTATGAAATTCAACAGCTCTATCGAGCGTGAAGAAGAAGAAGAGCGCGGTACTCTGGATGAATCAGACATCATCGAAGTGATGAAGAAACTGATTGGTATCCGTAACGGCATTGGTGAAGTGGACGATATCGACCACCTTGGCAACCGTCGTATCCGTTCTGTAGGTGAAATGGCAGAAAACCAATTCCGTGTTGGTCTAGTTCGTGTAGAACGTGCCGTTAAAGAACGTTTAAGCCTTGGTGACCTTGATGCAATCATGCCTCAAGATCTTATCAACGCTAAGCCGATCTCTGCTGCAGTTAAAGAATTCTTTGGCTCTTCACAGCTTTCACAGTTTATGGACCAAAACAACCCATTGTCAGAAGTTACGCACAAGCGTCGTATCTCTGCTTTAGGTCCTGGTGGTCTTACTCGTGAGCGCGCAGGCTTCGAAGTACGTGACGTTCACGTAACTCACTACGGTCGTCTATGTCCGATCGAAACGCCTGAAGGTCCAAACATCGGTCTAATTAACTCGCTATCTGCATTTGCACGTTGTAACGATTACGGTTTCCTAGAAACTCCGTACCGTCGTGTAGTAGATGGTGTAGTAACAGAAGAAGTTGATTACCTGTCTGCAATCCAGGAAGGTCAATTCGTAATCGCGCAAGCAAACACCATTCTTACTGAAGAAGGTACGTTTGCAGATGAGCTAATCACAGCTCGTCAAAAAGGTGAATCTGGTCTTCACCCACGCGATCACGTTGACTACATGGACGTTGCGACAAACCAAGTAGTATCTATCGCTGCTTCGCTTATCCCGTTCCTAGAACACGATGATGCGAACCGTGCATTGATGGGTGCCAACATGCAACGTCAAGCTGTACCAACACTGAGAGCTGATAAGCCTCTAGTAGGTACGGGTATCGAACGTAACATCGCAGTTGACTCTGGTGTTACAGCGGTTGCTAAACGTGGTGGTCAAGTTCAGTCTGTTGACGCTTCTCGTATCGTAGTTAAGGTTAACGAAGATGAATTGGTACCTGGCGAAGCTGGTATCGATATCTACAACCTGACTAAGTACACGCGTTCGAACCAAAACACATGTATTAACCAACGTCCAACTGTACTTCCTGGTGAACCAGTTGCACGCGGCGATGTTCTTGCTGACGGTCCTTCAACAGACCTTGGTGAACTAGCTCTTGGCCAAAACATGCGTATCGCATTCATGCCTTGGAACGGTTACAACTTCGAAGACTCGATCTTAGTATCTGAGCGCGTAGTTCAAGAAGACCGTTTCACGACAATCCACATTCAAGAATTATCTTGTGTGGCTCGTGATACTAAGCTGGGTTCTGAAGAGATCACAGCTGATATTCCAAACGTAGGTGAGTCTGCTCTGTCTAAACTAGACGAGTCAGGTATCGTTTACATTGGTGCTGAAGTTAAGGGTGGCGACATCCTAGTTGGTAAAGTAACCCCTAAAGGTGAAACTCAACTGACTCCTGAAGAGAAGCTACTACGTGCTATCTTCGGTGAGAAAGCATCTGATGTTAAAGATACTTCTCTACGTGTACCAAACTCTGTTTCGGGTACTATCATCGATGTACAAGTCTTTACTCGCGATGGCGTAGAGAAAGACAAACGTGCACTTGAAATCGAACAGATGCAGCTTAAAGAAGCTAAGAAAGATCTAACTGAAGAGTTCCAAATTCTTGAGGGTGGCCTTCTTAACCGTGTTAAAGCTGTACTTCTGTCTGGTGGTTACTCTGAAGCTAAGCTTGATACTATCGGTCGTAAGCAATGGCTAGAGCAAGTTCTAGAAGACGATGCGCTACAAACACAGCTTGAGCAACTTGCTGAGCAGTGGGATGAGCTAAAAGCAGACTTCGATAAGAAGTTTGAAACTAAGCGTCGTAAAATCACTCAAGGTGATGATCTAGCACCTGGCGTTCTTAAGATTGTTAAAGTTTACCTAGCGGTTAAACGTCGTATCCAGCCTGGTGATAAGATGGCCGGTCGTCACGGTAACAAAGGTGTAATCTCTAAGATTAACCCTGTTGAAGACATGCCATACGATGAGAAAGGTCAGCCTGTAGACATCGTACTTAACCCGCTGGGTGTACCATCGCGTATGAACATTGGTCAGATCCTAGAAGTTCACTTAGGTTTGGCTGCGAAAGGTATCGGTGACAAGATCAACCAAATGGTTAAGGAACAACAAGAACTGCATAAGTTCCGTGAGTTCCTACAGAAGGTTTACGATCTTGGCGATACTCGTCAGAAAGTTGATATTGCTGAACTGTCTGATGATCAAGTTCGTACACTGATCAAGAACCTACGTGGCGGTCTACCGATTGCTACACCTGTGTTCGACGGTGCTTCTGAGTCTCTAATCAAAGAACTACTTAAACTGGGTGATCTGCCAGAATCTGGTCAGCTTAAACTGTTTGATGGGCGTACTGGTGATTCGTTTGAGCGTCCTGTAACTGTTGGTTACATGTACATGCTGAAACTGAACCACTTGGTTGATGACAAGATGCATGCTCGTTCAACTGGTTCTTACAGCCTAGTAACTCAGCAACCACTTGGTGGTAAAGCTCAGTTCGGTGGTCAGCGTTTCGGTGAGATGGAAGTATGGGCACTAGAAGCATACGGTGCTGCATATACTCTACAAGAAATGCTAACAGTTAAGTCGGATGACGTTAACGGCCGTACTAAGATGTACAAGAACATCGTAGATGGTAACCATAGCATGGAACCTGGCATGCCAGAGTCGTTCAACGTACTGTTGAAAGAGATTCGCTCGCTAGGTATCAACATCGAGCTAGAAGACGAAGAGTAATCCCTCTTTTTTATAAAGAAGATTGGATTACTTGGTAAAGGGGGCTCACTTTAGTCGGTGAGCTCCTTTAACTCCTTACAGGAGCTGAACGTGAAAGACTTATTAAACTTTCTAAAAGCACAGCATAAGACCGAAGAATTTGATGCAATCAAAATCGGTCTATCTTCACCAGACACGATCCGTTCGTGGTCTTTTGGTGAAGTTAAAAAGCCAGAAACAATTAACTATCGTACGTTCAAACCTGAACGTGATGGTCTGTTCTGTGCACGTATTTTTGGTCCAGTTAAAGACTACGAATGTCTTTGTGGCAAATACAAGCGCCTGAAGCACCGTGGTGTTATCTGTGAGAAGTGTGGCGTTGAAGTTACACAAACTAAAGTTCGTCGTGACCGTATGGGCCACATCGAGCTTGCTTCACCAGTTGCTCACATCTGGTTCCTAAAATCACTACCGTCTCGTATCGGTCTACTAATGGATATCCCTCTGCGTGATATCGAACGTGTTCTTTACTTCGAAATGTACGTAGTAACTGAACCGGGTATGACTGATCTAGAAAAATCTCAGATGCTTACTGAAGAAGAGTATCTGGATCGTCTAGAAGAGTGGGGTGACGAATTCACTGCTAAGATGGGTGCTGAAGCGATCAAAGATCTGCTTTCAACAATGGACCTTCATCAAGAAGTGGAAGAAATGCGCGAAGAGTTGGAAACAACTAACTCTGAAACTAAGCGTAAGAAAGTTACTAAGCGTTTGAAGCTAGTTGAAGCGTTCATTTCGTCAGGCAACAAGCCTGAGTGGATGATCCTAACTGTACTTCCAGTGCTACCGCCAGATCTACGTCCTCTAGTACCACTAGATGGCGGTCGTTTTGCGACCTCTGATCTGAACGACCTTTACCGTCGTGTGATCAACCGTAACAACCGTTTGAAGCGTCTTCTAGAGCTAGCGGCTCCAGACATCATCGTACGTAACGAAAAGCGTATGCTGCAAGAGTCTGTTGATGCCCTTCTAGATAACGGTCGTCGCGGTCGTGCGATCACGGGTTCTAACAAGCGTCCTCTGAAATCTCTTGCTGATATGATCAAGGGTAAACAAGGTCGTTTCCGTCAGAACCTTCTAGGTAAACGTGTAGACTACTCTGGCCGTTCTGTAATCACAGTTGGTCCATACCTTCGTCTACATCAGTGTGGTCTTCCTAAGAAGATGGCACTTGAGCTATTTAAGCCGTTCATCTACAGCAAGCTAGAAACTCGTGGCATGGCTACGACAATCAAAGCTGCTAAGAAAATGGTAGAGCGCGAAGAAGCGATCGTTTGGGATATCCTAGACGAAGTGATCCGTGAACACCCAGTACTGCTTAACCGTGCACCTACACTTCACCGTCTAGGTATCCAAGCGTTTGAACCAGTACTAATCGAAGGTAAAGCGATTCAGCTTCACCCACTAGTGTGTGCGGCATACAACGCCGACTTCGATGGTGACCAAATGGCTGTACACGTGCCTCTAACTCTAGAAGCACAGCTTGAAGCTCGTACCCTAATGATGTCGACGAATAACATTCTGTCGCCAGCATCAGGTGATCCAATCATCGTACCTTCTCAGGACGTTGTATTGGGTCTTTACTACATGACACGTGACAAGATCAACGTGAAAGGTGAAGGTATGTACCTTGCTGGCCCTGCTGAGGCTGAAAAGGCATACCGTACTAAGACTGCTGAGCTACACGCTCGCGTTAAAGTACGTATCACTGAAACTGTAGTAGATGAAGACGGCAATAGCACAACGAATACTGGCCTAGTTGATACGACTGTAGGTCGTGCAATGCTATGGCAGATCGTTCCAGCTGGCCTACCGTACAGCATCGTTAACCAAAAGTTAGGTAAGAAGCAGATCTCTACTCTTCTTAACGAGTGTTACCGTAAGCTTGGTCTAAAAGATACAGTAGTATTTGCTGACCAAATCATGTACGCAGGTTTCGCATACGCGGCACTTTCTGGTGTTTCTGTAGGTATCAACGATATGGTTGTTCCTCAAGCGAAATACGATGAAATTGAATCTGCTGAAGAAGAAGTTCGTGAAATCCAAGAGCAATTCCAATCAGGTCTTGTTACTGCGGGTGAGCGTTACAACAAAGTTATCGATATCTGGGCATCTACGAATGACCGCGTTGCGAAAGCAATGATGGATAACCTATCTTCTGAAACAGTTATCAACCGTGACGGCGAAGAAGAACAGCAAGAATCGTTCAACAGCATTTACATGATGGCCGACTCGGGCGCACGTGGTTCTGCAGCTCAGATTCGTCAGCTAGCAGGTATGCGTGGTCTGATGGCGCGTCCAGATGGTTCAATCATCGAAACGCCGATCACAGCGAACTTTAAAGAAGGTCTAAACGTCCTTCAGTACTTTATCTCAACGCACGGTGCTCGTAAGGGTCTTGCGGATACAGCACTGAAAACAGCAAACTCGGGTTACCTAACTCGTCGTCTAGTAGACGTTGCTCAAGACGTTGTAGTACACGAACATGACTGTGGCACGCATGAAGGTATCGACATGATGCCTCACATCGAAGGTGGTGACGTTAAAGTTGCACTTTCTGAGCTTGCTCTAGGTCGTGTAGTAGCTGAAGACGTTCTTAAGCCTGGTACTGAAGATGTACTGATTCCACGTAATACTCTGATTGATGAGAAGTGGTGTCAAATCATGGAAGACAACTCAGTAGATAGCATGAAAGTGCGCTCTGTTGTTACCTGTGATGCAGACTTCGGTTGTTGTGCACAGTGTTACGGTCGTGACCTAGCACGTGGTCACCTAGTGAACCAAGGTGAAGCAGTTGGTGTTATCGCTGCACAATCTATCGGTGAACCGGGTACACAGCTAACGATGCGTACGTTCCACATCGGTGGTGCGGCATCTACTGCAGCAGCAGAGAACAGCATCCAAGCTAAGACAACTGGTACTGTGAAACTTCACAATGCTAAGTTCGTAGTTAACAAAGATAAGAAACTGGTTATCACTTCTCGTGCATCTGAGATGACGATTATTGATGAATTCGGCCGTACTAAAGAGAAGCACAAACTTCCTTACGGTTCGATGCTAACCAAAGGCGACAACGCAGCAGTTACTGCTGGTGAAGTTGTAGCTAACTGGGAAGCGCATACCATGCCAATCATCACTGAAGTGGCAGGTCGTATCCAATTCGTAGATATGATCGATGGTATTACAGTTTCTCGTCAAACTGACGATCTAACGGGTCTTTCTTCAAGTGAAGTAACAGACGCAGCAGCTCGCCCAGCAGCAGGTAAAGATATGCGTCCAGCTATCAAACTTGTTGATGAGCAAGGTAACGACGTAATGATTCCTGGTACTGATATGCCAGCTCACTACTTCCTACCTGGCAAAGCGATTGTAAACATCGAAGATGGCGCTGAAGTTGGCATTGGTGACACACTATCTCGTATCCCTCAAAAATCGAGCGGAAACAAAGATATCACCGGTGGTCTACCACGCGTAGCTGACCTATTCGAAGCTCGTAAGCCTAAAGAGCCTGCGATCCTTGCTGAGCACACAGGTACTGTGTCTTTCGGTAAAGAAACGAAAGGTAAGCGTCGTCTAGTAATCACTCGTGAAGGCGGTGACGCTTACGAAGAGATGATTCCTAAGCACCGTCAATTGAACGTGTTCGAAGGTGAGAAGATTGAACGTGGTGATGTAATCGCTGACGGCCCTGAAACTCCACACGATATCCTGCGTCTACGTGGTATCCACGCAGTAACTCAGTACATCGCGAACGAAGTTCAAGAAGTTTACCGCTTACAAGGCGTAAAGATTAACGATAAGCACATCGAGACTATCGTTCGTCAAATGCTACGTAAGTGTACAATCACTCATTCTGGTGACTCTCCGTTCCTACCTGGCGAACAAGTTGAGTACCACAATGTTAAGATTGCTAACCGTAAGCTAGAAGCTGAAGGTAAAGAACTAGTACGTTTCGAACGTGACCTACTAGGTATTACTAAAGCATCTCTTGCAACTGAGTCATTTATCTCAGCTGCATCGTTCCAAGAAACGACTCGCGTACTAACAGAAGCTGCGGTTTCTGGTAAGCGTGATGACCTTCGCGGTCTGAAAGAGAACGTAATTGTTGGTCGTCTGATCCCAGCTGGTACTGGTTTCGCATACCACCAAGAGCGTCAAAAGCAACGTGAAGAAGAGCAAGAAGGTCCTTCAGCTGAACAAGCTACTGACAATCTAGCAGCACTTCTAAACGCTGGTTTCTCTTCAGAAGAGTAAGCTCTACGAGTAGTCTCTAAGAGATAAGAAAAAGGCACCTTCGGGTGCCTTTTTTGTATCTGGCGTATTGGTATTTAGCTATGAACTTATAAAGTGATAGGTGTGCTTATCTAGCTGGTGGGGTTGGATTTATGTCCTGAAGAGTGCTCTTTGAGGCCAGTAAGATAAAGGGTAGAGATGATTAGGCTGATTAGGGCTGTAACCATATGCTTATGGCTAAAGGTCAGGGCGAGCGAGTAAGCTCTGTCTGAAAGGTTCTGGGTAGTTTGGATAAGCTTACAGACAAAACAAAAAGCTTGCACAGAGGCAAGCTTATTAAGGATTCGGCTAACTAAGCGCCTGGTGGAATCGCTAAACTGTCTGCAATAAGCTGGATAAGATTATCTTCTACTTCAAAACGTACTTCGAGTAGTTCACCTACTTTTGACATATCTCCTTCGAAGTTAGGCAACTCATCGTCTGCATTTACTTTAACGTACTTATCATTGAACTCTAGAAGCGGCTCGGTTGTAAGTACGATCTTCGCGTAAGTTGTATCAATCTCGTCATTGGTTTTAAAGCCTGTTGCTTGCCATTTTTTCATGACCATATCGTAGATCTTAAAATGACCCTCTGAGATATAATCGACAACATGATCGCAGAATGAGCTTATTTCTTTAGGAGAAGGGAGTTCAACAACGTTTGATTGCCCATTGCTAGCTGGCTGCAAGGCACCTAGCTTACAATACTCAACGATTAGAGACTGTCGAGTTTCGAGCCAATGATCGATGACCTCATTAGAGCCACCCCATTGTTCTTGTATTTGTTTGAATTTATTTAGCATGACCATGTCCTCATGATCTGATCACAACCTTGTGATCAAGTAATTGCCTAAGCAGGGTCCGTTTTATTGGTAGCGACTAAAAGTAATAGCTTGAAATATTCTCTGCTACAACTCTAGTATGAAATTAGATTGCCAGTAAAATGAACGAACTGCAAGCAATGAGGCATAGGGATGTTAAAAAAAAGTGATAACAAAATGACAGAGCAAGCTTATTGGTGCGTCGTTTCTGGTAGTGATATTTGGGTTAATGATGATCAGTTTCCTTTTGGCTCTGCTGAAGAGCTAGGGCTGAGTGTTGAGCATGCAATCTGCATTGGTCAGCATCAAGGTCGTAAGGTTTATTGGCTCAACGATTGCGATGTGGAGATTGAACTGAGCATGGTCAGCCTAAGAGATTTGCTTCACTGGTCTGAATCAAGTTTTCTGATCGCAAGCAAAGCTATCCAGTATGGGCACATGACACAAAGTATGCGTTTTTGTCCTCAGTGCGGCGGTCGTAATCATCTCAATCATAATCAGGTGGCGATGCAATGTGGAGACTGCCGAACGCTTCAT
Organism: Vibrio tasmaniensis 1F-187; assembly: GCF_000272405.2. Classification (GTDB taxonomy): domain Bacteria; phylum Pseudomonadota; class Gammaproteobacteria; order Enterobacterales; family Vibrionaceae; genus Vibrio; species Vibrio tasmaniensis_A. Next base: position 30,244 of record NZ_AJZM02000270.1, on the reverse strand, counting down.
TACCCTCGTATCTTCCCGTGCATCATTGTCGCTGTACGAAACGACAACAAGATATTACTTGCGCAGCACCCAAGGCATAAAACGGGTATGTACACCGTAATAGCGGGCTTCCTAGAGGTTGGAGAAACCCTAGAGCAGTGTGTGGCGCGAGAAGTCAAAGAAGAAACGGGTATCGACGTGAGTAACATTCGTTACTTTGGTAGCCAGCCATGGGCGTTTCCATCGAGTATGATGATGGCCTTTCTTGCAGACTATGCTGGTGGAACGCTCAAACCTGATTACAGCGAACTGTCAGATGCCCAATGGTTTGACGTAACAAGCCTACCTGATGTTGCTCCAGTCGGAACGATTGCGAGACAATTGATTGAGAATACAGTCGATGACATAAGGAAAGCCGGCGTCGCGGAGCAAGAACTAGAACATTAAATTACCTGTGATAGTATTTGGCCTATGGGTGGTCAAGCACTAAAAAAAACCCTCCACAAGTGGAGGGGGTAAGTAAGATGTCGTTATGAGATGCTGAGTAGTGACTACTCAGTTGTTATAATTGTAATTTTCGCTAGCGAACAAATTTTTAACATGCTCCTGTAATTGGGTGCAAATTAAGCATGGATTTAAAAGTTAATAACTTGATCTAGGTTGCAAAGCACACAGCTTTTACCCTTCAATCAGTGTTAGAATACTTGCCATCAAAACTAGACAAGATTGAATTGGAATTTAACGGAATGACCGAATTAAAAAACGATCGCTATTTACGCGCACTTTTAAAACAGCCTGTTGATTACACACCGGTATGGATGATGCGCCAAGCTGGCCGCTATCTTCCAGAGTACAAAGCAACGCGCGCTGAAGCGGGCGATTTCATGTCTTTGTGCAAAAACGCTGAACTAGCATCAGAAGTAACACTTCAACCTTTACGTCGTTTCCCGCTTGATGCGGCAATCTTGTTCTCTGACATCCTAACTATCCCAGATGCGATGGGTTTAGGTTTGTACTTCGAAACAGGTGAAGGCCCTAAGTTTGAACGCCCTATCACATGTAAAGCTGACGTAGAAAAAATTGGCCTACCTGATCCTGAAGGTGAACTTCAATACGTAATGAATGCCGTTCGTCAGATCCGTAAAGACCTGAAAGGCGAAGTGCCACTGATTGGTTTCTCTGGTAGCCCTTGGACATTGGCAACTTACATGGTTGAAGGCAGCAGCTCGAAGGCGTTCACTAAGATCAAGAAGATGATGTATGCAGAGCCACAAACGTTGCACTTACTTCTAGATAAGCTGGCTGACACTGTTATTGAATACCTGAACGCGCAAATTAAAGCAGGTGCACAATCGGTAATGGTATTCGACACATGGGGTGGTGTACTTACTCCGCGTGACTACAACCTGTTCTCACTGCAGTACATGCACAAAATTGTCGATGGCCTAATTCGTGAAAACGAAGGTCGCCGTGTACCGGTTACTCTGTTCACTAAGAACGGTGGCATGTGGCTAGAATCTATCGCAGCGACTGGCTGTGATGCAGTTGGGCTAGACTGGACAATCAATATTGCTGATGCAAAAGCACGTATTGGCGATAAAGTGGCTCTACAAGGCAACATGGACCCATCAGTACTTTACGCACAACCTGAGCGTATTCGTGAAGAAGTCGGCACTATCCTTGAAGGTTTTGGTGACGGCGGTACTGGCCACGTATTTAACCTTGGCCATGGTATTCACCTAGATGTGCCACCAGAAAATGCTGGTGTATTTGTGGACGCAGTTCACGACCTATCTAAGCCATACCATAAGTAATTCAGTATGTGTTTTTAGAAAAAGCGCTGTCGAGAAATCGGCAGCGCTTTTTTATTATCTTTCTATCCGCACTCAATATCGGCTAAATCATCGTTGATGTGCAGCTAATTAGGCATTTGGATCATGGCAGGCCAAATGCTCTGATACGTGCTTCCTGATATAGGGAATGACTTCACTTTCGAACCATGGGTTTTTCTTGAGCCAGATATTATTACGTGGTGAAGGGTGGGGAAGTGGCAAAAATTCTGGAGCCCAAGCCTGCCAGTTACGTACCGTTTCAGTGAGTGTGCTGGTGGCTTTATCTTTTAGATAATAGTTTTGCGCATACTGACCAATCAGCAAGGTCATTTGGATGTTGGGCAGTGATTGCAGTACTTTTTGGTGCCATAGCGCAGCGCACTCCTTTCGAGGCGGTAGATCGCCACTTTTTCCCTTTCCTGGATAGCAAAAGCCCATCGGGACAATCGCGACTTTTTGTTCGTCATAAAACGTATCGCTATCCATCTCTAGCCATTCTCTCAATCGCTCGCCACTGGCGTCGTTCCAAGGGATAGATGATTGATGAACCTTGATACCGGGTGCTTGGCCTATGATTAACAAGCGCGCGTTTGGGTGTGCCTGAATCACTGGGTTTGCACCGTGTGATAAATGAGGTTCACAAGCGGTGCATTGTCGTATCTCGGTGAGCAGTGACGAGAACATCAGTAGCCTTTATCAAAATCAATGGTGTTATTCAGTGTAAAACCATCTCGCCATTGTTGGTAATTATTGGCGAAGATCTCCACGACCTGTCTTGGCTCACTTAGAGCCGCAATGTGTGGTGTGATGGTCACTTGCGGCAACGTCCAAAACGGGTGTTCTTGTGTGAGAGGTTCGCATTCAAAGACATCTAAGAAAGCGTGTTCAACCCATTTATTCTTAATCGCAAGCAGTAACGCTTTATTGTCTACGCTTTCCCCGCGCCCCACATTAAACAGCAATACGTTAGAGCAGTAGCTTAAGGTGGTTTGATTCAGTAGTTGGTAGGTCTCATCCGTTGATGGCAGGGTGTTCACTACAATATCCGCTTGCTTGAGGGCGGCTTCTAGTTCATTAATGTGGAAAGTGTCTTTGAAGGTTTCTTGCTTTGATGGGATACCTGTCCGGTTGACACCTATGGTGTGAATACCAAAAGCAGCAGCGGTTTTAGCTAAATGACTGCCAATTGACCCCGTTCCTAAAATCACCATGGTTTTGTCAGTTAGGCTGGTATAAAGCTGCGGCTGCCAGTTTCGTTGTACTTGTTGCTGGTGGTAGTGAGGAAAGTGTCTACAGTGGCTGATCGTGTAACCCAACACGTATTCAGCAATCGCAGGGCCGAAGATGCCTTTGACGTTGGTCAGCGTATAATCTTGGCGAAGATCCGGCTGAGTGAGTTTATTGATTCCAGCATAGGTACTTTGCACCCAGTCTAGCTTTTTAAACTCATTAAGTCGCTCCACTATTAAAGGAGGAGCAGCCAGTACGATCTCAGCTAATTCGGGGTTTTGAGTGATTTCGAGGTCAGGTAACCCTTGGTTTAGAATCAGTTGCGTATAGGTATCGTCATGCTCGGTAAGAATATAGAGCTTATTCGTAAAATTGTTCATCGGCTTACCTTTTCCCCCCAGGGTTTATCAAGTACACTTTCGCTGTCTTTTTCTGCAATTATTGAGTGACTATGCTTCAGAATCCACTGCAGGTTCGTCTTGAAAAGTTAGAACCTTGGCAACAAATTACTTTTATGGCGTGTCTATGTGAGCGTATGTATCCTAACTATGCCATGTTTTGTGAGAATACAGAATTTGCGGAAGCTCGAATCTACCGTGATGTTTTGGATAGCATTTGGGAAATCCTAACCGTTAAAACGGCAAAGGTGAACTTTGAGCGTCAACTTGAGAAAGTAGAAGAGCTATTCCCTAGCGCAGATGATTTTGATTTCTATGGTGTTTACCCTGCAATGGATGCATGCCAAGGCTTAGCAACATTAATCCATGGTCTACTTGATCGTGAGCATATGTTGGAAGCGGTAATTAAAGTGAGTCAACAATCGGTGAAGACGGTTGCTGAGCTTGAGTTTGCTCAAGGCGCTGAAGAAGTGACGAACGAAAACCAGAAAGAAAACGAAGCGGTATGTGAAGAGTGGGACGTTCAGTGGGCCATTTTCCGACCTCTACGTGAAACGACTGAGCGTGACTTAGAGCTGATCAAAGACCTACGCCACGAACTGCGTGAAGACCCAGTGAGCAACATTGGTGTTGCGTTATAACGGATGTTGAGTTGTAGCGAATAGAATAAAAAACAAAGGCTCCCTAGGGAGCCTTTGTTGTATCTGACGCTATCAAATTTAGATTAAGCGTCTTTCTTGTCTTCTTTTTGAACCTTGCTTTCATCCGCTGACTTTGAGTCTGAGGTGTCGTTGTCTGCTAGAGTTTTTTCTTCTAGCTCGTCCTCTTCATCGCGGTTTTCGATAACACCGTGTGTCTCTTTCCACGTTTCCCAGCGTTGGAACGCCAGTTCTTGCATGTCTGTGGTTTTATCTGCTTCGTCGACAATCTCTTCACCCACTAGGTGTTCAAAGATATCTTCTAGGGTGATGATGCCCTGAATTGTGCCGTACTCGTCCACAACTAAAGACAGTTGCAGGCGGTTTGCCATCATTTGGTCAAAGGCCTTAGCTAAGCCCATGTTGTTTAGCAAGACGTGGATAGGGCGCATCACTTCACCCAGAGCCTTCTCACCGCAACCCGCTTGCTGCAATCTAAACAGCTCTAAGCGGTGGACAAAACCGATGATATTGTCAGTTTGCTCGCTGTAAACCAGTGGGCGTGAGAATGGCGTGTCTTTGTGTTGTTCTAGGAACGTATTAACACTCATTTCTGCATCAACGCGGAATACAACAGGGCGTGGTGTCATGACTTGAGTCACGGGCACATCTTGAATACCTAACAGATTGCTCAGGATTTTTGATTCACCTTCAGCAAATTCACCGCTCTCTTTTGCCAAAATAGCCATTGCAGATAGCTCATCACGCATTTTTGGTGCCTGGTGGCCGCGAGCTAAACGTTTGGTGATTTGCTCTGAGAACCACACAAATGGTGTTAGGAAAAAGACCATCCAGCGAAGCACATTTGATGATGCTGGAGCAAGTTGACGCCAGTAGGTCGCGCCAATGGTTTTTGGAACAATCTCAGACAGAACTAAAATACCCAGAGTTAATACGGCAGAGAATACGCCTAACCATTGGCTACCAAAAACGACTGCTGCTTGTGCACCCGCTGTCGCAGCACCGATGGTGTGCGCGATGGTGTTGAGCGTTAAAATTGACGCCAGTGGGCGGTCAATATCGGTTTTCAGTTTGTCTAATGACTCTGCTGCAGGGTGCCCATTTTGTTTTAGTTGAGCAATGTAGCTCGGACTAATACTCAAAAGTACAGCTTCCAAAACAGAACAAATGAAAGAAACTCCAATAGCAATGGAGACATAAATAGTTAGCAGCAGCATGTTTGCCCTTAAATTAAATTGTACGCTTTAGCAGCGATTCAGCGTGGATTATAGAGAATAAGTAGTGGCTAGGTCATCATTAATTTTGCTCTCAGCCCCTTTTAAACAAGGGCTTGCTCAGTAAAATCAGTAACAAATTGTGAGTTATTACTCATATTATGGCTAAAACTACGGCATTAGAGCTAAAGATCGACGACAAACCTTTGCCAGATGGGGCATTTATGTTTTAGAGTGAATCGAATTCAAAAATACAAAGAAGGGAAACCTAAAATGAACAAGACTCAATTAATCGACTTTATTGCTGAAAAAGCGGACCTTTCTAAAGCACAAGCTAAAGCTGCTCTAGAAGCGACTCTTGGCGGTGTTACAGATGCTCTTAAAGATGGCGATCAAGTTCAGCTAATTGGTTTTGGTACTTTTAAAGTAAACCACCGTGCAGCTCGCACTGGTCGTAACCCAAAAACTGGTGACGAGATCCAAATCGCTGCTGCAAATGTTCCAGCATTTGTTGCAGGTAAAGCGCTGAAAGATTCAGTGAAATAATCTAAACTGTACCGAGGTAGTCGTATTCCACCTCGGTACAGGTTTTTATGAAAAAAGCATTTCTTCTCGTTTCACTATTATCTACATTTCTCATTGGCTGTTCATCAACCAGCCCTCGCAAAAACCTAGAGCAATTTGAAACTCACACCGGCGGCCAAGTCATGGGCGACGCGACAAGTTTCTACTGGGTTACAAACAAGCTAACACAACCTCATACTTCAGCTGACTACGTCACTGTAGGCGATTACGGCTGGTACCAAACGGACTATGCTTGGTCGGAAGGTATACTTCGTGAATTTATTCGTGAAGGTGAGCAACGTAATTCTTCTAATGAGCTGGTTCCGTATAGTGTCCATGTGCGTTTTAATAAGTCAGGCGAAGCTGTATATCAGCAGTATCGTATTGATAGCAAAATTTTGCCTATCCAAGTTAAGCAACTTGAAAGCTACCAGAAAGAAGCCAAGTCGGTTTTAGAAACTACGATGAAGCAGCATGACGAAGGGCTCAGACTGGTTCAGGGTTACTGGAATGGTCGTTCTTTTGAAACGTGTGCTGGTGGTGAGTTTGAGCGCTTTGAATTTAATCAGACCTTGCCAAGCTTCGTGATCGATCGATTGGCGTCTGTGGAAAGCTATGCGGCGTTTCTTGGCAGTGATTCACTAGGTAAGATGAGCGTAGAAGAGTTACTGATGCTGGCTGAAGACAGCCATGATTGTGTCGTTAGGCCGTCATTGTTGAAAGAATAGCGATCAACTAAAGGATTGAGGGTATTTGGCTTGCTGTAGGCCAAGTGCTGATTTGTCTGTACAGGTACAGATTCCTAGAGAAATTGAGTGATAAAAAAGGCGCCAATCGAGGCGCCTTTTCTGTTGTTACTTGCTTGTGGTCATTCGAACATAAGCGAGTCGTAGACTGATTACTGTTCTTGCTCGCGCGCAATCGCACGGTAACCGATGTCATTGCGGTGGAACATACCATTCCAGCTAACTTGCTTCGTCAACGCGTAAGCGCGCTCCTGAGCTTCAGAAACCGTATTACCCAGTGCCGTTGCACAAAGTACACGGCCACCGTTTGTCACAACGTCGCCAGCTTCGTTATTTGTCGTACCCGCGTGGAAAACCTTTTGGCCTTCAACTTCGCTGGTTGGCAGTGAAATAACGTCACCTTTTGCGTAGTCAGCAGGGTAACCGCCAGCAGCAAGAACAACACCGATAGAAGCGCGTGGGTCCCACTTTGATTCTGCTTCGTCTAGCTTCTCATCGATAGCCATTAGGCAAAGTTCAACAAGGTCTGACTCCATACGCATCATGATAGGTTGCGTTTCAGGGTCGCCAAAGCGGCAGTTGTATTCGATAACCTTAGGCGTGCCGTCAGCATCGATCATTAGTCCTGCGTAAAGGAAACCAGTGTAAGGAGCGCCTTCTGCATCCATACCACGTACCGTTGGATAGATAACTTCCTCAAGGATGCGGTTATGGATTTCAGGAGTTACCACTGGAGCTGGAGAGTAAGCACCCATGCCGCCAGTATTAGGGCCAGTGTCTTTGTCGCCAACACGTTTGTGATCTTGGCTGGTGGCCATAGGAAGCACGCTAGAACCGTCAACCATTACGATGAAGCTTGCTTCTTCGCCTTCAAGGAACTCTTCGATAACCACGCGACTGCCTGCTTCGCCAAATGCGTTGCCCGCTAGCATGTCTTTGATTGCGTCTTCAGCTTCTTCAAGTGTCATCGCAACGATAACGCCTTTACCCGCCGCAAGGCCGTCAGCTTTTACTACGATTGGAGCACCTTGCTCGCGAACGTAAGCGATAGCTGGCTCGATCTCAGTGAAGTTTGAGTAGTAACCTGTTGGGATATCGTGACGAGCTAGGAAGTCTTTGGTGAATGCTTTAGAGCCTTCAAGCTGTGCTGCCGCTTGAGTTGGGCCGAAGATTGGTAGGCCAACTTCGCGGAATGCGTCAACTACACCAATAACTAATGGCGCTTCAGGGCCAACGATAGTCAGTTCGATTTTTTTCTCTTGAGCAAACGCCACTAAACCAGCGATGTCTTCAACACCGATGTTTACGTTCTCAAGTTTAGGTTCAAGCGCAGTACCTGCGTTACCTGGAGCAATGAATACTGTGTCAACGTTTGGGTTTTGTGCTGCTTTCCAACCTAGTGCGTGCTCACGACCGCCAGCACCGATGATTAAAACTCGCATTGTAAAATCCTTAATCTCAAATATCTAAATATTTAAAAAAACAAAGTTATAAGTCTTGCTCAAAGTAGTTGGTGATGTGGCTAGGCAGCAATTGAGCCCATCCCCGGGAGCATAGTCCACTATGTGACCGGGGTGGGCGAAAGCAGCTAACGACGCCACAGTGCCAAATACGAAGAGGAAATTAGTGGCGGAAGTGACGCATGCCTGTGAATATCATCGCCATGCCGTGTTCGTCTGCTGCTGCGATAACTTCGTCATCACGCATAGAGCCGCCCGGTTGGATAACACACTTGATGCCCGCTTCTGCTGCCGCGTCGATACCGTCACGGAATGGGAAGAACGCGTCAGATGCCATCACACAACCTTCAACTTGTAGACCTTCGTCTGCAGCTTTGATACCTGCGATTTTCGCAGAGTAAACGCGGCTCATTTGGCCTGCGCCTACACCAATAGTCATGTCGCCTTTCGAGTAAACGATAGCGTTAGATTTAACGTACTTCGCTACTTTCCAGCAGAATAGAGCATCTTTCAATTCTTCAGCTGTTGGCTGACGCTTAGAAACCACTTTCAGGTCATCTTCAGAAACCATGCCTTGGTCGCGGTCTTGAACTAGCAGGCCGCCGTTAACGCGTTTCACGTCAAAACCAGTTGTCTTAGTTGTCCACTCACCGCACTCAAGCAGGCGAAGGTTTTTCTTAGCCGCTACGATTACTACTGCTTCAGCAGAAACAGATGGTGCAATGATAACTTCAACGAATTGACGCTCAGTGATAGCCGTTGCTGTTGCAGCGTCTAGCTCACGGTTGAAAGCGATGATGCCGCCAAATGCAGACGTTGGGTCTGTTTTGAATGCACGGTCGTAAGCTTCTAGGATGTCTTCACCTAGTGCAACACCACATGGGTTAGCGTGCTTAACAATGACACATGCTGGCTGGTCGAACTCTTTCACACACTCAAGCGCTGCGTCAGTGTCAGCGATGTTGTTGTAAGAAAGCGCTTTACCTTGGATTTGGCGAGCAGTAGAAACAGATGCTTCTTCAGGGTTTGCTTCAACGTAGAATGCTGCCGCTTGGTGGCTGTTCTCACCGTAGCGCATGTCTTGTTTCTTCTCGAACTGTTGGTTGAACGTGCGAGGGAATTTAGACTCTTCGTCAGCCTTCTTACCTTCTTCATCAAGTAAAGAGGCACCGTAGCTAGGAACCATAGTACCGAAGTAGTTTGCGATCATGCCGTCGTAAGAAGCCGTGTGTTCGAATGCTGCGATAGCAAGGTCGAAGCGAGTCTCTAGTGTTAGAGATTTCTCGTTCGCGTCCATTTCAGCGACAACGCGCTCGTAGTCGTGTGCGTTTACAACGATAGTCACGTCTTTGTGGTTTTTCGCAGCAGAGCGAACCATTGTAGGGCCGCCGATGTCGATGTTCTCAACAGCGTCAGCAAGGGTACAGCCTTCTTTAGCAACGGTTTCTGCGAATGGGTATAGGTTTACAACAACCATATCGATAGGGTTGATACCGTGAGTTTCCATCACGTCATCATCTTGGCCACGACGGCCTAGAACGCCACCATGAACTTTTGGGTGCAGAGTCTTAACACGGCCATCCATCATTTCTGGGAAACCAGTGTAATCAGATACTTCTGTAACAGAGATGCCTTTTTCAGCAAGCAGGCGAGCAGTGCCACCGGTAGATAGGATATCTACACCACGGTTAGCAAGAGCTTGTGCAAATTCAACGATACCAGTTTTGTCTGATACGCTGATGAGAGCGCGGCGAATTGGACGAGCGTTATTCATGCTTCCATCTTCCTCAAATTCATGGGGTTAAAATAAAGATATTTGCCAAAAAAGAACTTGTTTCTATCTTCTTAGCGTGGAGTATCTTAGATACCAGTAAGAGATAAAATATTGGCCAGTTTTGGTAAAGACCTTTGGGGTGTTCTTATAATCAAGCTATAAGATAACCAACTCCAAATTTGATGGCGCAGATTCTAACTAATTTATTACAAAAAAGCTCGCGCAATCGTTTGGCATCTCAAAATTAATTATGAAAAGTGCCATTTCAGCCTGAAAAGTAACGATAAGGTTAATTGTGGAATGGACGGAACAATAGGAAAAAACATGTTTCAGATCGGTGAATTAGCGAAACGATGCGGTGTGACAGCCGATACCTTACGGTTTTATGAAAAAAGTAACCTGATTGCTCCTGCCAGTCGCAGTGACTCAGGATATCGCTTATATGATGAAAACAATCAAAAACAGGTGACCTTTATTCTTAAATCTAAAGCGTTAGGGCTGAGTTTAGATGAAATTAAGGAATTGCTCGAGATTCGCTTGGAAGCAACGCAGCACAGTTGCTCGGAAGTGAAAGCCATCACAACGGCAAAGCTGACACTTATTGATGAAAAAATCAGTGAACTTGGCAGAATACGCACGGCATTAAAGAAGATTAATGATGCTTGCTGCGGACATGTAGATGACGATGCGAGCCATTGTTCTATCTTAGGTGCTTTGGCGAGCGAAGATAAACAAAGCTCATGCTGTGCTGCTGATGGTAAATAGCTGAGAAGGTCCCCCGTTAGGGAGAGAGGTTTACTATGGTTGATAACCCTAGGAAGCTTGCAGTATTTTGGCTCTTAGTTGAGCGTCAATTTTTAAAGTGGGTAGGTTATTATGGTAAAGCGTGACTTGGTTGCGGCCAGTCTGCTTTGAAGAGTACATGGCTCTATCAGCTTGAGCCAATAGTTCTTTTATGGTTTTAAGATGTGGTGTGTATTCAGCAACACCGATGCTGACTGTTGGGTAGATGATGTGGCCGTCTACGGTGCATGGTGTTGATTCAATCGTTTTACGAATCGTCTCTGCAACGTAATAAGCTTCAATGGCACTGGTGTGTGTGAGAATGACACCGAATTCTTCGCCACCCAAGCGACCTAGATAATCATCGCAGTCTATTGACTGTTGGCATAAACTCGCGACTTGAACGATTACCTCATCACCAGAGAGGTGGCCAACTTGATCATTGATTTCTTTGAAGTGGTCTATGTCTATCATCAAACACGTTAAGCTTTGCTTAGGCGATTGACTGAACTCTTTTTCCAACCCAAGTAAAAAGGCACGTCTATTTAAAATCCCAGTTAGCTCATCGATTTCAGCGAGTTCTATCAGCTCAGCTTCACGTTGCTGTGCTTTAGTAATATCTCGCTCTTGCCACAGCACGTATTGCTTTTCTGGCGAGAGATACAATGGCTTTAATGTCGATTCAAAATATCGATCGTCTGATTCTGCAGACTCTTCCCCTTGAGCGAAAAGTTGTTCAATAGAAAGCTGAAGTTGCTGACAGGGCGCAAGAGAGTATTGAATGTATTGAATTTCGCGACTGGAATAAGCTTGCTTTGCCGCCTCTAACAGCTGCTTTTCAACCGCGGGAGGCAACAGTTCTGAAACTGTGTGGTGATTTGGATTGTCAAAGTTTTCAACAATACGTCCGGATGTATCCAACAGAAGATGACGATCAGGCAGTTCACGGATCAGTGTGCTAAGCCATTCTTCCCTTTTCATATCAAGCATGTAGCTTCCAGACGATTAGATTAATGGGTCATTATATCGGTAGTGATTACGTTATCAATCGTTACATCTCATTAATTGATTGATAATTGTTCGCTTGTTGCCATATAAACAAAAAAAAGCCGAGTTCAATAAAGAGCTCGGCTTCTAATTCAATAAATTACGAAAGAACGATTAGTTCATGCCGTATTTTTTAAGTTTCTTGCGAAGAGTACCGCGGTTAATACCCATCATGGTTGCTGCGCGAGTTTGGTTACCGCGAGTGTACTGCATGATAGTGTCTAGTAGTGGCTGTTCAACTTCAGCTAATACTAATTCGTATAACTCGCTGACTTCTTGACCGTTTAATTGAGCAAGGTAATTTTTCAATGATGCTTTAACTGAGTCACGTAGTGGCTTCTGCGTGATTTGGTCTTGTGATGTAACTGTAGTTACTGTCAATGCTTCTGAAGTCAGATTTTGTTCGAACATATTCGGTCTAGCTCTTCTCGTAATTATGGTGCAACGTTATCAAAAAAACCTTCTAGCGCTTCAAGCTGCAGATCACCTGCTTCGAATGCGTTGAAGGTACGGCGAAACTCACTCGCTTGTTCATGCTCTTTTAGATACCAACCCACATGCTTACGAGCGATGCGAGGGCCTAAAAACTCTCCATAAAATTCATGTAGAGCGAGCACATGACCAAGCATGATGTCTTTCACTTCCGAAATCGGGAGTGGGTCCATCGTGGTGCCGTTTTCCAAATAGTGTAGGATTTCGTTAAAAATCCAAGGGCGTCCTTGGGCAGGTCGACCTATCATTAAAGCATCAGCGCCGGTGTACTCCAGCACAAACTTCGCTTTTTCCGGACTATCGATATCACCGTTAGCGATAACCGGAATAGATACTGCTTGTTTCGCTGCTTTAATGTGTTTGTATTCTGCCTCACCTTTGTACATACAAGCGCGAGTTCTCCCGTGAAGGGCAAGAGCTTGTATGCCGCAGTCTTCGGCTATTTTCGCGATTTGGACACAGTTTCTATTGTCTGTATCCCAGCCTGTGCGCGTTTTCAACGTTACTGGAACGTCGACAGCATTTACCACAGCCTTCAGAATATCTTCAATGAGTTCTGGATGCTGAAGTAGGGCTGAGCCCGCAAGCTTCTTATTCACTTTTTTGGCTGGGCAACCCATGTTGATATCGATGATTTGCGCACCGTTAGCAACATTGAATTGAGCAGCCTCGGCCATAAGCTGTGGGTCTGCACCAGCGATTTGTACTGAACGAATGCCCGATTCGCCTTCATGTACCATACGCTGCTGAGATTTTGACGTTTTCCAAACTTTCGGATTGGAGGACATCATTTCACTGACTGCCATCCCCGCACCGTAACGAAGACACAACTCACGGAATGGTCTATCCGTTACGCCAGCCATAGGAGCGACGATTAGATTGTTCTTAAGTTGATAATTTCCGATTTTCAAAAATGTCATCACAGTTCTGTACCAGCAAGGGCGCGCATTTTACGCATTTTTTCGCTGCGTGAAAAGACTAATATTTGAGCATTTACAATTTGTTTTTGTAATTCGTTTAAATTTCAATCAATTAGCACCCAAAGTCTTACCTAGCCTTGCTTGCGACCAGAGATTCGACACCATTCTTGTTGTTCAATGATCGGATCAATGTGAAGCTCATCACGATAATAAGTTGCAACATCTTCCGCTTGTGTATCTAAAACCCCCGACATTGCTAGTACACCATTTGGCTTTACTAGACCTTTAATGATGCCAGAAAGGTCGCGTAATGGACCGGCAAGAATGTTGGCAACAACAACGTCAGCGAGCAAACCTTCCGGTTGATCTTGTGGCAAGAACACCTCTAGTTGCTCAGCAACACCATTGCGTTGTGCGTTGTCTTTTGATGCAAGCAGAGCTTGAGGATCAATGTCGATCCCGACAACTTTTGCCGCGCCAAGTTTGATCGCAGCGATCGCAAGAATGCCTGAACCACAACCGAAGTCGATCACGGTTTTACCTGTCAGGTCTAGGCCTTCAAGCCATTCAAGACACAATGCTGTTGTTGGGTGAGTGCCCGTACCAAATGCAAGACCAGGGTCTAGCATGACGTTTACAGCGTCAGGTTCAGGGATATCGCGCCAGCTAGGGCAAATCCATAAACGCTCACCAAACTTCATTGGGTGGAAGTTGTCCATCCATTCACGTTCCCAATCCTTGTCTTCAATTTGCTCTACTTTGTGAGCAAAGTCTGCAGGGAACATGTTGCTTGCTTTAATCTGCGCTAGAACGACACCAGTGTCAGTCTCAGCGTCGTAAAGCGCGAGAATGTCAGTATCACCCCAAAGGCGAGTTTCGCCCGGCAGAGGCTCAAATACAGGGGTATCTTGTGCATCCAGGAAAGTTACAGAAAGAGCACCAGTCTCTTCCATTAACATGTCGCCGATTTGTTCGGCATTTTCATTGGTAGCATTAAGCTTGATTTGAATCCAAGGCATGGCTGCATCTTCTATATGAGAAAAATTGGATGGCGAGTCTAGCAGAAAATATGAGCAAATTCACCAAAACCCCACGGAATATAATGGGGATTATGAATTGATTATTGCGAGTATTTACAAACAAAAATGCTCACCGAAGTGAGCATTTATTACTGTTCTACAGAGAACGTATTATGGAAGACCTGCTTCTGTTGCAGACCAAGCTTCTATTGTAGACCAAGCTTCTTCTCAAGGTAGTGGATGTTTGCCCCACCGTGTTGGAAGTTTTCGTCGTTCATAATAGACAGTTGAAGCTCAGTATTAACGTTAATACCTTCAACAATCATTTCACCCAATGCGTTCTTCATACGAGCGATAGCAACATCACGGTTCTCACCGTAAGTGATCAGCTTGCCGATCATTGAATCGTAATGCGGTGGCACTGTGTAGCCCGTGTAGATGTGAGATTCCCAACGTACACCCATGCCGCCTGGAGCGTGGAAGCGCGTGATCTTACCCGGAGAAGGTAGGAAACGAACCGGATCTTCCGCATTGATACGACATTCGATTGAGTGGCCGCGCAGCTTAATATCATCCTGTGTGAATGATAGAGGCTGACCAGCAGCAATGCGAAGTTGCTCTTTCACTAGATCGATACCCGTTACCATTTCAGTAATCGTGTGCTCAACCTGGATACGAGTGTTCATTTCAATGAAGTAGAACTCACCGTTCTCGTATAGGAATTCAAATGTACCTGCGCCGCGGTAACCAATCTCAAGACATGCACGAGTACAACGGTCGCCGATGTATTTACGCATTTCTTCAGTGATACCTGGTGCTGGCGCTTCTTCCACAACTTTCTGGTGACGGCGCTGCATTGAACAGTCACGCTCACCTAGGTGGATAGCATTACCTTGACCATCTGCAAGCACTTGTACTTCAATATGACGTGGGTTTTCTAGGAATTTTTCCATGTAAACCATGTCGTTATTGAAACATGCTTTTGCTTCAGCACGAGTCATTGCGATAGCTTCTGTTAGTTCTTTTTCAGTACGAACAACACGCATACCACGACCGCCGCCGCCGCCAGAAGCCTTGATGATTACAGGGAAACCAATGCGCTTAGCGTGCGCTTTGTTTTTCGCTTCGTCGTCGTCAAGAGGACCGTCAGAACCTGGTACACAAGGTACACCCGCTTTTTTCATTGACGTGATAGCTGACACTTTGTCACCCATCATGCGAATGGTTTCAGCTTTAGGGCCAACGAAGATAAAACCACTGCGCTCTACCTGTTCTGCAAAATCTGCATTTTCAGATAGGAAGCCGTAGCCAGGGTGGATAGCGACTGCACCCGTTACTTCAGCAGCGCTGATGATACGAGGAATGTTCAGGTAGCTATCGATACCACGAGCTGGACCGATACAAATGGTTTCGTCAGCAAGCAGTACGTGCTTAAGATCGCGGTCAGCTGTTGAGTGAACCGCTACCGTTTTGATGCCAAGCTCTTTACATGCTCGCAGAATACGCAGTGCAATTTCACCACGGTTCGCGATTACTAATTTATCTAACATAATGAGTGCTCTCTATTATTCGATAATTACTAGAGCTTGGTCGAATTCTACTGGTTGACCGTCTTCAACTAGGATAGCCGTTACAACACCAGATTTATCAGCTTCGATTTGGTTCATCATTTTCATTGCTTCAACGATACATAGTGTTTCGCCAGCAGTTACAGATTGACCCACTTTAACGAACGGTTTTGCATCTGGGCTTGGAGCGCCGTAGAAAGTACCAACCATTGGAGAAAGAACTTGGTGACCAGCAGGAACCGCAGGAGCTGCCGCTTCTGCAGCTACAGGTGCCGCCGCAGGTGCTGCTGCCGCTACAGGAGCTGGAGCTGCTGCATATTGAATAGGCGCTGCAGATACAGGGCTGTTACGACTGATTCGTACTGACTCTTCACCTTCAGAGATCTCTAGCTCAGAAATACCAGACTCTTCAACCAATTCGATTAGCTTCTTGATTTTGCGAATATCCATTGTTTCTTTCTCTTTATCTGTTGATTGAACTTACTCTTTGACTGAGTAGGTTAGTAATAGTTCGTTGTTTTTATTTACTTTGCGTTGAGCTTGTTGAGCGCAGCTGTCAAAGCAAATTGATAACCTTGGGCACCTAAGCCACAAATCACACCTTCTGCTTTATCAGACAGGTAAGAGTGGTGACGGAATGGTTCACGTGCGTGAACATTCGATAGATGAACCTCAATAAATGGGATAGCAATACCAAGTAGTGCATCACGCAACGCCACACTGGTATGTGTAAAGGCCGCTGGGTTGATAATAATGAAATCAACATTTTGATAAGCACTATGGATAGCTTCAATCAGCTCATACTCACGATTTGACTGTAAGTGAGATAGCTCAACATCGTGTGTTTTCGCTTGCTCGGTCAATGAGCTAATAATCTGGTCAAGTGTTTGAGAACCGTAGTGTGCAGGTTCTCTAAGGCCTAACAGATTAAGGTTTGGTCCATTTAAAACTAGAATGCGAAACTTTGTAGACATTGTGGGGCTATCTTCCTTTATCGTGTTTACGAACGTGAATGTTGCCATTTTATTGAAAATTTGGGGATAATTTCCAGTAAGAAAAACCCAAATTTAAAAATTAGAACCAGATTATAGCTAATTCAGCGCAAATCGCAGCAATTTACTGGTCTAATCTCCTATTGAGAGAGTGTGAGATTGTTACCAACTTAACAAAAAAGCGCCTTAGCCTTAATTTTGTCGAGGATATTTGAGATCAAGATCAGCCATAAAAAAACCGCCACATAGGTGACGGTTTAGAAAGGCGCTGTTTTAAACAGTAATTACGTAATGTGACGGGTTGCTTATGCCAGTTCCACTTTCTCTGCAATCAGCTTATCGACCACGCTTGGGTCTGCCAGTGTCGACGTATCGCCTAGGTTGCCAGTATCGCCAGTGGCAATCTTACGCAGGATACGACGCATGATTTTACCTGAACGAGTTTTTGGTAATGAGTCGGTCCAGTGCAGTACATCTGGCGTTGCGATTGGGCCTATCTCTTTGCGTACCCAGTCTTTCACTTCTTTATGAAGCTCTGCGGTCGGGAATTCACCATCATTCAACGTGATGTAAGCGTAAATCGCTTGGCCTTTAATATCATGAGGGATACCTACAATCGCAGCCTCTGCGATCTTATCAAATGCGACTAGAGCCGATTCAATCTCAGCGGTACCCATACGGTGACCTGATACGTTCAGAACGTCATCAACACGGCCAGTAATCCAGTAGTAACCGTCTTCATCACGACGAGCACCATCACTGGTGAAGTACATGCCTTTAAAGGTCGAGAAGTAAGTTTGTTCGAAACGGTCATGATCG
The DNA here is from genome assembly GCF_000272405.2 of Vibrio tasmaniensis 1F-187. GTDB lineage: Bacteria > Pseudomonadota > Gammaproteobacteria > Enterobacterales > Vibrionaceae > Vibrio > Vibrio tasmaniensis_A. The sequence continues at coordinate 12,748 of NZ_AJZM02000270.1, read as the reverse complement.
CCGTGAACGGTACGCATCTGGCCTGGCCAAGAGTCAAGAATCACTAGGTTGCCGTCTGTTGCACCCTCAATGATGTTACCCATGTTATCAACCAGCGCCGGTTGCACACCGAAGAATGGACGCGTCGCTGAGCCTGGTTTTAGGTCTGTTGCGCCTGGTAGCGGTGCAATCAAGATTCCGCCCGTTTCTGTTTGCCACCATGTATCAACAATTGGAGACTGCTCATTACCGATTGTTTTGTAGTACCACTCCCACGCCTCTGGGTTGATAGGTTCACCCACTGAGCCCATGATTCTTAGGCTGTCACGAGACGTGCCTTCAACGGCTTCATTGCCTTTCGCCATCAAAGCGCGAATCGCTGTTGGTGCAGTATAAAGAATATTAACTTGGTGCTTATCGACCACTTCACTCATGCGGCTGGTGTTCGGGTAGTTCGGCACGCCTTCAAACAGAATGGTTTTTGCACCATTGGCAAGCGGTCCGTAAACAAGGTATGTGTGACCGGTAATCCAACCCACATCGGCTGTACACCAGAAAGTTTCGCCTTCTTGGTAATCGAATACGTATTTGAAGGTCATTGCTGCATAAACAAGGTAACCACCTGTGGTGTGCATAACACCCTTAGGTTTGCCTGTTGAACCTGACGTATAAAGGATGAATAGTGGGTCTTCTGCGTTCATCTCTTCTGGAGGACAATCTGCAGATACATTAGCAATAGCATCGTGCCACCACACATCGCGGTGTTCGTGCCATGCAACATCGCCGCCAGTACGTTTGAATACTACAACCTTTTCGATGTTCTTCACTTCAGGATTCGTCAGTGCTTCATCGACATTTTTCTTCAGTGGAACAGCACGGCCGCCACGCACGCCTTCATCGGCAGTGATAACGACTTTAGAATTTGAATCGATAATACGACCAGACAGTGCTTCTGGTGAGAAACCGCCAAATACCACTGTGTGAACCGCCCCGATACGGGTACATGCCAGCATGGCAACCGCAGCTTCTGGAACCATTGGCATGTATAAACAAACCACATCGCCTTTGCGCACGCCTTGCTCTTTCAGAGCATTCGAAAACAGGCACACTTCTTTGTGTAGTTCATTAAAAGTTAGCGTTTTGTCATCAGCCGGATCATCGCCTTCCCAGATAATAGCGACTTCATCACCGCGTTCAGCAAGGTGGCGGTCGATACAGTTAGCCGAAACGTTAAGCGTGCCATCTTCAAACCAGCGAATATCAATGTGGCCAGGGTCGAAAGAGGTATTTTTTACCTGTGTGAAAGGTTTAATCCAATCAACGATTTTTCCGTGTTCACCCCAAAAGCCTTCAGGGTCAGAAACAGATTGCTGGTACATGGCTAGGTAAGTGTCATTATCCGCGTGTGTGGTTGATTTAATATTTTCTTTTACCGGATAAACGTGGGCTTCACTCATTGCATCTCTCCTTGTGCCTACATTCCTAATGAACTGGCAACTTCCTTTGTGTTCAGTTTCTAGGTCTATTACAGAACCATCTTTGTGTTATCACTCTCGACTAGGACGGCGATTTCCACAATTAGACTTTAGGATGAGACGTTGCTTTTCACTTACAAAATAGCGAGTTAAGTTCATTTTTGAGATGTTGCTCTCTATGTAGAGAGGCAATGGTTGAATTAAGAATAAGAAGAGTTGAAACGAGGTAAATCACCGTGTTTAAGGCGAACAAAGATCAGGGCGGCGGAGATAGCGTCTTGTAATGCATCATGTTTATTGACCGGGATAGGTAGATCCAGCTGGCGACAGATGGCGTCCATACTGAGATCAAAATAGGCATTGGGTAGCTGTCTTTCGAGTTTTTCTTGATAGAGCTGGCTCACTTCGACTAACCGGTTAGGCAGTGGAAATCCGAGTTGTTTTAAACAGGCGCGGTCGAGAATTTTCTTGTCATAGCGGATGTGATAGCCAACTAAAGGGCGATTACCAATAAAGTCGAGCAGATCGATCAAAGCCTGTTTCTCTTCGATACCATGCTTGAGATCTTGATGGCGAATACGGTGGATTTTTATTGAATTGCAATCGAGTGATTGCGGGGCGCGCAATCGGACTTCAAAAGGTTGGCTGGTAATGATTCGGTTACCGATGATCTTGGTTGCGGCAATGGTGACTAATTCCGCCTGATTAGGGTCGAGGCTGGTGGTTTCACAATCGAGAGATACGTATTCGTGATTAGCAGGCGCAGCAAACAGAGGCTGATAAGTAGAGCCTTTGAGTTTATGATGCCAGTAATAGCGAACCAACCTATTCATCGTTCAATCGCCTAATCCCGTATCTGATAATGGTAGCCGAGCCATTGCTTGAATTTCTTCACTACGTGCAGGCTATGACGAAGCAGATCCCTGTCTGCTCGCTCCATCAGTTTAACGTTAATCTTGTTGCTGCTGTGCTGTTGAGAAAGCCTTTGGGCTAAGCGCCACTTAAAGAATTGCTTGAGTGCTTCACTGAGATTATCGGCAGTACTTTGCTCAAGCACTTTCTTGCTAACCAGTTGTTCAATGCGTTCGAAGGTATTGTTTACCGTGACACCATGCTCAAGACAGAGTGCCCTCACACCATGCACGATAGGGAAAATACCGCCTTGTTTGATATCGAGCCCTGACTTGGATTGTTTAACATTGCCAAACAGGGTGAGGGGTACTGAGAAGTTCAGAGCCGGTCGGCAGAATTCAGTCAGAATCAATTCTTGTCCGAGCATCAAATCACTTAGGTGCTGCTTTACGGGTTTTAATAACTCTCTATTACCCGCAACGGCGTGTGCATCCGCCATGATCGCGATATCCATCACGGTATCTGGCGTGGCTTTTTTTACCCAACGGGTGAGGGTTTGTTTCCACTCTTGTTCTGAATGCACCCATTTGGGGTTGTTGACCATCACGTTGCCGGGGCAGAGTGGATAGCCCAATTGCTGCAATGTGTGAGTGAGGTCGTTCATGGCACTCTGGCATTGATGCCACTCTAAACCATCTTGAATAATCAGCGCGTTGTCTTGATCGGTTTTGATAATTTGTTCTCCACGGCCTTCGGAACCCAACACGATGAGGCAGCAATGATTATGCAGTGCGGGTGGGATAACCAACTCAAACGCTTTCTCTATTATCTGTTCATTAACGGCTGAAATTAGCTCCATGATGAAGCGCGTGCGAATGCCGTTATTGAGTAGGCTTTCGACCAGTTGACGTTGTTTGTTGGAGGCTAATGCGAGCTCTTCAATGCTGGTGGATCGCGCAATACGCAAAGTGAGCACGTGAGAGTGAGTGGAGAATGCACTGAGGATTTGTGTCATATCCACCATGCCGACAGCATTTAGACCGTCACAAACCATCAACCTTTTTACCCGGTTTCTGGTCATGGTAATCATGGCATTAAATAAGAAATCCCCTTGGTTTACGTGCATCACTGGAAATGTTGCAATCTCGCCAACGGGCGCGTCCTGTGGGAAGTTATCGAGCATTACAGCGTGCAATAAATTGGTTCGTGTGACGATCCCATACGGTAAGGAGCCTGAACCAAAATCTTTTATGCCTTTGTTGTCTAAATGCACCAGCGCCGAGTCTAAGCCTTGCTCTTTTAGGATTTGAGTTACTTGGTTGATGGGTTGCCCTGGCTCAAGAATCAGTGGTGGGTGATAGATAGAGTCATCCACTTTGGTCAATATAAACTCGGCAAGGTTTTGTTGTTGCTGAGCGGCCTCAATCAGAGCTTTCCGTGTCGACAGGTTACTATCAAAGTAGGCGGCAAATTGACCATTGGCGTGATAAAGATCGAGAAAAATATCGGTAGGCAGTAGGTAGCTTAAGGTGTCTTCGAGTGCGATATATTGATGTTTGGTGTGAGGTTCAAACTGGCTGCGCACATCAAAAATATCGTCATTGGCGTAATGTGCGTAAATCTCACCATCACTGCTCGCGCGCTCTTCAACGGCTCCTTTGATCAGGATATGCAGGTGTCTGCTCGGCCTATCTGCTTCCAGTATCACTTCTTGAGAGCGGTAATACACCACGTCTAATGAAGAGCGAAGCTTCAATTGTTCCGTATCGGACAGGCTATCGAAGGGTGGGTGCTGCATATTAAATTTTTCAGGCATAAGCATCACAAGAAGTGGGAGTCTTTAATCAGTCTGACAAAATACCAGCGAAGCTCCAGACGACTTTAGTCTAAATGCAGACTAGATATCGATGAACGTGATATAGCTTGGTGATAAGTGATAAGTGATATCTAGGCTAATTGAATATAGGAATGCTATCCCAGTAATAATTCCCTTTTTCATCCTACTCTAGATAGGCATAATTGGAGCCGCCTTTTTCCGCACACTTTATAGGTTATTTATGTTTAGCCCCTCTCCTTACGGATGGATATCTCAGTATTTTCTTGGTTTCTTTTTTGCGTATGGTGTGTACTTGCCATTTTGGGCGTTGTGGTTTGAAGACCAAGGCGTTTCTGCAGGGGACATCGGTGTATTGATTGGTATTGGTTTTGCGACTCGCTGTGTTGCTAACCTTGTGATTACGCCGCGCATCCATAACGTAGAGAATCTTTTGCCCGCTCTGCGCTGGTTGAGCTTCGCCTCATTGTTATTTGTTGGTTTCCACTTCTTTACTGGAGGCAGTTTTCTATTGATGCTGTTGGCAACAGTATTGTTTAACCTGTGTTGTGGGCCGGTTATCCCTCTTTCTGACGCAATGGCTAACCATTACAGTCGTCTTAAGATGCTTGACTATGGACGCACTCGTTTATGGGGTTCGATTGCTTTTATTGCGGGTTCAACCGTGGTGGGTTATTTAGTCGCACAGTTCGGCACTGATATGATTTTGTATACAGCGCTTGTTGGTGTGCTGTTGTCGTTAGTGTTGGCGATGAGAAACCCTAACGTGATGCCAGTAACGCAATCTGAGAAACAAGCAGTGCGACCAAAATTAGGTGAGTTACTGCGTGAGTCGTCTGTGGTTAAATTTTTGGCCTTGATGGCGTTGCTGCAAGGTAGCCATGCGGCTTACTACAGTTTTAGTGCGATTTACTGGAAAGAAGCCGGTCACTCAGAAGCGATTATTGGTTATTTATGGAGCCTAGGCGTTGTTGCTGAGGTGGCTGTGTTTGCTCTCAGTAAGCGCTTATTCTCTGGCTGGTCAATGCGTACTCTATTCGTGGTAGCTGCAATCGGTGTGATGGCTCGTTGGGGGATTACCGCATCAACAACGGCGATTTTCGCCTTGGTTATGGTGCAAATGCTGCATGGTGTGACGTTTGCTATGGCGCACATCGCAGCCATTCAATACATTCAATCAGAAGAACAGAATAAAATGGTCGCGCTGCAAGCTCTGTATAACGCGATCCCATTGGGGGCTGTTATCGCACTAATGACGACCTTAAGTGGTTGGGGCTATGAGCTTTGGGGGGCAAACATCTTCTGGGGTATGGCCGCGATGGGGGCTCTTGCTCTGTTCATTAAGTTGGACGAGAGAAGTTCAGTGGTTGAGATTAATCAATCAGGTTCGGAACAATTAGAATCTAACAGCAAATGCTGATAATTAGAGTCTGAAGCACAGAATTTAAGCGATTCGATTGAGTTAATGACCCATCCTTAGTTAAATGAAACCTCTCCCTTATGGAGAGGTTTTTTTATGGATGAAAAAGGGTTTTTAATGCAAGGATGGATAGTAATTCCAGTCTCTTTAGCCTATTTGGGCGTGTTATTTCTGATCGCTTGGTATGGAGACAGGCAGGTTCGTTGGCTATCGCGTTGGCGCCCATGGATCTATAGTCTTTCGATTGCAGTGTATTGTACCTCTTGGACTTTCTATGGAACGGTCGGACAGGCGAGCAATAACCCATGGTCCTTTTTACCCATCTATCTCGCCCCCATTCTGGTCTTTACACTCGGGTGGCGGATCTTGGCGCGGTTGATCCTGATTGCAAAGCGTGAACACATCACTTCAATTGCCGACTTTATCGCGGCTCGTTATGGAAAATCTCAGGGCTTGGCTGTTGCCGTCACCGTGATTGCCGTGGTCGGTATTCTTCCTTATATCGCGCTACAGCTGCGTGGTATTACGATGGGGCTAGATATTGTTGCGCCAAACCTAGCGTCTGATTTCGGCTATCAGGATTATCACGTGTCTTGGTTTGTGGTCGGTGCTTTGGCCATTTTTACCATGCTGTTTGGTACTCGGCATATCGATAACACAGAGCATCACCGTGGCATGATGATGGCGGTGGCGTTTGAGTCAATTGTTAAGCTAGCGGCATTCCTGATTGTTGGCCTGTTTATTATCTACCTGGCGATGAGCAGTGACAAAATTGACTTGTTTGATGTGGCGGCTTCCACCTACGAATCGCCTAATATTCCGACCTTAATTATTCATACCGTTTTGACCATGTTGGCGATTGTCTGTCTGCCGCGCCAATTCCACACCATGGTGGTTGAGAACGAACGTCCTCAAGATTTGCATACCGCTCGCTGGTTGTTTCCACTTTATCTGATTTTGATGGGCCTGTTTGTGCTGCCAATTGCTTGGGCAGGACAAGGGCTGCTCACCGACATGCCGGCTGATACTTACGTGATCAGTGTACCAATGGCAGAAGGTGCGAATCACATTGCTTTGTTAGCTTTCCTCGGAGGTACTTCGGCGGCGAGTGGAATGGTGATTGTCTCGACCATCGCATTAGCGATCATGGTATCAAATGATTTAGTGATGCCATTGCTGCTGCGCCGTATGCGTCTAACTCAAAGAACCCATCGACATTTTTCTGGCATGTTGCTGGTGATTCGACGCGGGTTGATTTTACTGCTGTTACTGGGTGCTTGGCTGTTCTATCAAGCGCTCGATACCATTCACTCACTGTCGGCGATTGGCTTTCTTTCCTTTGCGGCGATTGCTCAATTCGCGCCAGCACTTATTGGTGGTTTGTACTGGCGTCCGGGCAACAGGAAGGGGGTCTATGTCGGCTTAATGGTGGGCTCGTTGATTTGGCTGATCACCCTGATGAGCCAAACCAGCATGCTGGCGGGCGATAGTGAAAGTAACCTTTTACTGTGGATTATCACGTCACCAGAGTTGCTCAACAGTTGGGAGATCAGCAGTTCAAACTGGGGGATTGTGCTGAGTATTTTACTGAATACTTTGTGTTATGCCGTGGTTTCGATGGTGACCAGACCAAGCCTAAGTGAGCGTTTACAATCGGCTGCTTTTATTGGCACACCATTACCAGAAAATGAGAACATCAGCCTCTATCAGAGCCGTGTGACGGTCGCTGAATTAGAAATGCTGGCGTCTCGTTTTGTGGGGCGTAAGCGTGCGAAAAGTGCCTTACAGAGTTATTGGCAACAGCACGGGCAGCCGCTACTTCCTAACCAACAAGCGCCCGCAAGCCTGATTCGACATGCAGAACGTGTGCTCGCTGGTGTATTCGGTGCATCTTCAGCTAAGTTAGTACTTACTTCGGCCTTGCAGGGCAGAAATATGCAGCTTGAGGAAGTTGCGACCATCGTTGATGAAGCCTCTGAACTGTACGATTTCAGCCGTGGTTTACTGCAAGGTGCGATTGAACATATTGGTCAAGGCATTGCCGTAATTGACAAACAAATGAGGCTGGTGGCGTGGAATCAACGTTACTTAGAACTGTTTGAGTTCCCTGCAGGCTTGATTCAGGTGGGTCGACCCATTTCAGATGTAATTCGTCACAATGCTGAGCAAGGTTTGTGTGGCCCAGGCGACCCAGAAGATCACGTTCGACGCCGTGTTTATCACCTTGAGCAAGGCACGCGACATACCTCATCTCGTATTCGTCCGGATGGTCGAGTGATTGAGGTGCAAGGTAACCCAATGCCAAGTGGTGGCTTCGTCATGAGCTTTACCGATATCACGGTTTTCAGACAAGCAGAGCAAGCGCTAAAAGATGCTAATGAAAGCTTGGAATCGAGAGTCCATGAACGAACTCAAGAGCTCGAGAAGCTTAACCATCGTTTGGTAAAGGCGACGCAAATATCTGACCAAGAATCACAATCTAAGAGTCGTTTTCTTGCGGCTGTTAGTCACGATTTGATGCAGCCATTAAATGCTGCTCGCTTGTTTGCTTCTTCGCTATCTGAGGTCGCAAAAGAACAAGAGGAGAAGCAGCTTTCTTCTCATATCGAAAGTGCGTTGGGTGCGGCTGAAGATCTGATTGGCGACTTACTGGATATTTCGCGATTGGAGTCAGGAAAATTAGAAACCAACGTTCATGCGATTGCCGTGCATGATGTACTGACCAATTTGAATGCGGAATTTAGCGCTTTAGCGACACAGCAAAAAATACAGTTTCAGATGATTCCATCGTCACTGTTTATTCATTCTGACCCTAAGTTATTAAGACGAGTGATTCAGAACTTTTTAACGAATGCGTTTCGCTATAACCCTGAAGGAAAAGTGGTACTCGGTGCGAGACGAGTCAATGGTCAGGTACGAATTGATGTGTGGGATAACGGAACCGGTATCGATGAAGACAAGCAACAAGAGATCTTCGAAGAGTTTACGCGTGGCAGCCAAGTTCGTGCCGATCAAGGGTTGGGATTAGGGTTGGCTATCTCGAAAGGGATTGCTCATGTGCTTGGTCATCAAATATCGATGCGTTCATGGCCGGGAGAAGGCAGCGTCTTTTCCATCACCTTAGCGAGAGCAGAGCAGGTGGCTCCGGTTGTACAAGCTTCGACGCCAATGGCGACAAGCGACATCGAGCACCTGAAAATACTGTGTGTCGACAATGAGCGAGAAATTTTGGTCGGTATGGAGAACTTGATAGGGCGCTGGGGTTGTGAGGTTAAGACCGCCGTCGACTTAGTCGAAAGTTTGAAGTGTCTCGATGATGATTGGCAGCCGGATGTGATTTTCTCTGATTACCGTTTAGATAATGGCAGAACGGGGCTCGAAGTATTGCAGCAGTGTCGTTTACGCCTTGGAGATTCTTTTGAAGGGGTCATCATCAGTGCTGATAGAACCGATGACATGCTGGCAGCGATAAAAGCCAATAGCTTCAGCTTTATCGCTAAACCCGTCAAGCCGCTAAAACTCAGAGCGGTCTTAAATCGGGTGAGTTAGTTTAATTAACTCTTAGATATTAAAAAGGCCTCAGCTGAGGCCTTTTTCGATCTGTTCGCTCGGTTATGGATGACCGATTTACTTTAACCCGCGATACCGCCTTGAGTGAGTGTAGTTGGGTCAAGCAGTTTGCTGAGCTCTTCTCGGCTAAGATCGGTTTCTCTTTCTGCGACATCCAGAATTGGTAGGCCTTCTTTATAGGCTTTCTTGGCAATATCAGCCGCCTTCAAGTAGCCAATCACAGGGTTAAGTGCGGTCACCAGAATTGGATTCTTTGACAGTGCCAAATCGAGGTTGTCTTGGCGTACCATGAAGGTAGAAATTGCTTTATCAGCCAGTGCGACTGAACTGTTTGCTAACAACTCAATGCTTTCTAATACGTTATGAGCAATAACGGGCAGCATCACATTCAATTGGAAGTTACCCGATTGGCCTGCAATCGTAATGGTGGTGTCATTACCTATTACTTGAGCCGCCGCCATGGCTGCAGCTTCTGGAATTACAGGGTTTACCTTGCCAGGCATGATAGACGAGCCCGGTTGTAGAGCCTGCAACTCAATTTCCCCTAAGCCAGCCAACGGCCCTGAATTCATCCAGCGAAGATCGTTTGAGATCTTCATGATCGAAACTGCTGCAGTTTTGAGCTGGCCTGACAGCGCAACGATCGCGTCTTGGCTGCTGAGGTTAAAAAAGAAGTTTTCACTCGAGGTAAAACTGATCTTTGTCGATTGAGACAGGTTACTTGCAAACTTATCGGCAAAGCGTGGGTCGGCATTGATCCCCGTACCAACCGCTGTGCCACCTTGAGCAAGCGCCTTGACTGCTGGCAAGCTGCTTTCTATCGCTTGCTTGGCATGTTCAATCTGAAATTTCCAACCACCAAGCTCTTGAGCAAAGGTAATCGGCATTGCATCCATTAGATGGGTACGGCCAGTTTTGACTACCTCAGCAAGTTCATGCTGTTTTACGGTAAGTGCCGCAGAAAGGTGGGTAAGTGCAGGCAGTAGTTTATTTTCTGCCATCAAAGCGACACTGACTTGAATTGCTGTTGGCACGACATCGTTACTGCTTTGCCCCATGTTTACGTGATCATTCGGGTTCACGTCTCCTTGCAGGCTTCTTGAAGCGAGTGTCGCAATCACTTCGTTAGCATTCATGTTAGAGCTGGTGCCAGAGCCCGTCTGATAGACATCAATAGGGAATTGCTCGAGGTGTTTACCATCGATGATCTCTTGGCTGGCTTCGGCTATCGCGTTGGCAATATCACCTTCCAGTAAACCTAGCTGAGCATTAGTATCGGCGGCGGCCAGCTTAATTAACGCCAGTGCTTGAATGAAGCTGGTTGGCATCTTGTGTGAACTAAACGCGAAGTTATCAGCGGCACGTTGAGTTTGAGCTTGGTATAGCGCATCGGCAGGAACTTTCACTTCGCCCATGCTGTCTTTTTCTATCCGAAATTGTAGGGTCATCTTCTATCCTTGTTAGCCAAGTGGGGCTTGGACTTGTTGTAGTGTTTGGCTGAGATTCAAAAAACGCGCTTGGCCTTGAGGCTGCTGGCAGTAGTGGCGTTTCAAATAAAATAGTGGTGAGTGAATAGAGTCTAGGCAGATATGACGAAAGGCGAAACTGCGTTCTGGAGACTCAATCGCTTCTATCAAATGGAAGAAAACTTGGCGCAGGTACAGCTCGCACAACAAGATGTTTTCTTGGGCGGCATGCTTTTCATAGTAAGCGGAAAGCGTTAGTGCACACTCGATGTAGTCTCGAATCACAAACGGCTCATGGCCTTGAACTTGCTCTAATGAAGCAAAGCGATCTTGTGCTTTGTAAAACCTCGAATAGAGGCTCTGCTGTTCTTTCATCATTATTTGCATCTCTTTAATAGATGTTAATGATAATTATTATCAAATGAGGTTTTAAAAACAACCCTTTGTTTATCTTTTTATAAAATGGAGGGGAAAAGAAAAAGCCGATACATGACGTATCGGCTTTCTGAGATTCAGTACCTAATCCCTACAATGTAAGTACTGATTCTTTTTTGCTAAACATCTTTGTTTCGTGGTAGTGCTTAGTGGTCGTGAGCTTCACCAGCACCTTTCGGGTAACGAATGTTCTCAACCATCTCTTGTACATCTTCAGGAACTTCAGCGGTCACTTTGTTCACTGCAATTGATACTACGAAGTTTAGACACATACCTAGCGTACCGATGCCTTCTGGGCTGATACCAAACCACCAGTTTTCCGGTGTGCTTGCTGCTGGGTTGATGAACTTGAAGTAGATGATGTAGCTTGCTGTGAAGGCAATACCTGACAACATACCTGCAATTGCGCCTTCCTTATTCATCTTCTTGTAGAAGATACCTAGGATGATCGCTGGGAAGAAGGATGCTGCGGCTAAGCCGAAGGCAAACGCTACTACCTGTGCTACAAAGCCTGGTGGGTTAATACCCAAGTAACCTGCACCTACAATCGCGATCATGGCAGCTAAACGAGCGGCTAACAGCTCCTGCTTGTCGGTCATGTTTGGTCTGAAGCCTTTCTTCAACAAGTCATGTGAAATCGACGTTGAGATTACCAATAGTAGACCCGCGGCTGTTGATAGTGCGGCTGCTAGGCCACCGGCTGCAAGTAGTGCTACAACCCAGTTTGGTAGTTTTGCTAGCTCTGGAGAAGCCAGTACGATGATGTCACGGTTAATCTTCATCTCGTTGCGCTCATCGCCCGAGTAGAACATTTTGCCATCGCCGTTCTTATCTTCCCAACCAACTAGGCCAGTGCTTTCCCAGTTTTTGTACCAGCTTGGTGCTTCTGCAGCTGCGACACCTTGCATGTCTGGGCCGTTAATCGTTTCGATCATGTTTACACGAGCGAAGGCTGCAACGCCTGGTGCTGTTGTGTATAGCAATGAGATGAACAGTAGTGCCCAACCCGCTGAGATACGAGCATCACGTACTTTTGGTACCGTAAAGAAACGAATGATTACGTGTGGAAGACCAGCAGTACCTACCATTAGAGCTGCACAGATGAAGAATACATCTACCATACTCTTGTTACCTTCGGTATAGGCGGTAAATCCGAGTTCTTCTGTTAGTCCATCCAGTTTATCAAGTAGGTATACATCTGTACCTGATAGAGTCGAGCCCATACCAACTTGTGGAAGTGGGTTACCTGTCATCATGATTGAGGTAAAGATTGCTGGAACAAGGAAGGCGAAAATGAGGACACAGAATTGAGCTACCTGCGTATAAGTGATGCCTTTCATGCCACCAAGCACTGCGTAGAAGAACACAATACCCATACCAATGATGATGCCTAGGTTAATATCAACTTCTAGGAAACGAGAGAATACAACGCCAACACCACGCATCTGGCCTGCAACGTACGTAAATGATACGAAGATTGCACAGAATACCGCTACCATACGTGCTGTTTTCGAGTAGTAACGTTCACCGATGAAATCAGGAACCGTAAACTGACCGAACTTACGTAGGTAAGGTGCTAAACATAGCGCAAGTAGTACATAGCCACCTGTCCAACCCATTAGGTAAACCGCACCGTCGTAACCAACGAATGAGATGATACCAGCCATTGAGATGAATGATGCTGCCGACATCCAGTCAGCGGCTGTTGCCATGCCGT
>NZ_AJZM02000269.1 GCF_000272405.2 Vibrio tasmaniensis 1F-187 | reverse complement strand
GTAACGTAAGGTAGGTTTACGTCAGTTTGAGTAGTAGAAGAAAGCTCGATTTTCGCCTTTTCTGCTGCTTCTTTAACACGCTGCATTGCTAGTGGATCAGTTTTAAGGTCGATACCTTGCTCTTTCTTGAACTCATCTACTAGGTAGTTGATCATGCGGTTATCGAAATCTTCACCACCAAGGTGAGTATCACCGTTAGTTGAAAGAACTTCGAAAGTTTTCTCACCTTCTACTTCATCAATTTCGATGATAGAGATATCGAATGTACCACCACCAAGGTCGTATACAGCGATAGTGCG
>NZ_AJZM02000268.1 GCF_000272405.2 Vibrio tasmaniensis 1F-187 | reverse complement strand
ATTCGCTCTAACTTCTGATTCATTGCCTCTCATTTCAGCATTGCGAGTTTTCGTTTCAAATCTAGCTAACTTAACTTCTATTTTATTAACCTTTCGTCTTGACTGAACAGACAAGATGTTGTTTTTATCCTTCTCCAATTCTAAGCTTTGGTTATAATTCTCTAGGTTTTGGTTACAAGACTCTAAGCTTTGACGACAAGTTTCTAAATTTTGATGACAAATAGAAAGCTCTGTCATATAGTTTCTCGCAAGCTCTCTGGCTCTTTCTGAATCTTTTAGTATTGAGTTAGTATCAAGCTTTGAATATTTAGGGAGATATTCATCTTTAAAAGCTAATACGTTTTCTAATAACTCGCTATCGTAACCACTTTCTAAAAATAGTTCATGAATTGTAGACTCAATATTTGAGAAGAACTCAACATCTTTATTTGTAAACTGACACTGCGGAACTTGACAGTCCGAGAAATCAACACCTTGAATTCCCATATTATTAAGTTCTTCTGATACTAACTCTTTATAATCATCACATGTTGATAGCTTATCAATGTTAAAAATATAATCAGCAGTTTCCAGAGCCTCAATTAGGCTAGATAACCAAATGGCATAAAAAACTAAATAGCTATTTTCAGCGCTTAATTTAACTTTCATCAATTGGGAGAACCGACTTAAAAGATCATCATTACCATATTTAGTTATGTTGATCTTTTCAGAAATTTTCTTAATAACATCTGGCTGTGGACTCGCCGATAAGATTAGTAAATTCACGGTGTCAAAATAATCAGTTACTTTGTATGACCACCACTGATCCCATGGGTTTCGCCACAGATAGAGGTGCGTGCCTGCCATTTTGTCTTTAATAGCCGCCATTCTTGAACTCAATCTACACTCTTGAATCACACAACGATGTTCACTATTCTCTACAAGAATATTTAGATAATCACATAGCGATTCAACGTTCGTGTTGAAATAATTATCGTATATATCATCTTGATTTAAGTAAGGTAATGCTTTATCTGAGATCTTGTATAACTCATGAAAATATGATTTTTCCAAGATTGGGTGTCTTAGTTGATCGTTCTTTTCACTTCCGGTATCTTGATTTAAAACCTCATGGTCGTCCAATGCCATAATACCGATTTCATGAACGGGCTCTTGGTAGCAAGTATATCGTTCTCTACTTTCTCTAAACTTTTTAAAAATATAAGTACTACTCGCTCTGAATATACTATGAATAAAAATTACTTCATTATCATTATTTATTTTCATATTGCTCACGCTTTCTTCAATGCAAAGTTAACTGGTGTGTTTACCAATCCATATTTCACATAAGTATACTCATCTTCGATAACTCTAAAAATCAATGCATCAACTCTTCGATGTAAAAATATAGGCGAATCTTCACTATCATCCCTCAGGCCAACATTAATGTAGTAGGTTCCAGGTGCAAAAGAGTTTTCGATATCAAATTCAACATCAACCACATCTCCTGATTTGTGATTTTTATTTTCTAACTTGTAATCTACGGTATCCACACCAAGTAATGAAATTCCATCCTTTGTTTTTATCATAAAAGAAAATATAATATCATTTACATCTTCTTTGAAGGCAACATTGTATTTGAGTATAATTTTAGACCGACTAGAGAATACATTGGTTTTTTTATTTTTTATGTTTTCCAACCAAAGGTTTTTAATTTCTGCTCTCTTATCGCCATATTGAATTTCACAGTCACTAATCAGTTCTGGATCTATTGCATCTAAACTGTCTATTTCATCTA
>NZ_AJZM02000267.1 GCF_000272405.2 Vibrio tasmaniensis 1F-187 | reverse complement strand
TGAATTACGCAACAAAGCCCATAATTTGTAATGCAATCTTCATCAAAATCCATAATAGCGTTTATCAATGGTTGAATGACTTGAACATTTTCATATTGAATTAAAAATATTTGGTGGGCAACTGCATACGCAATCGCTCCTGATGTATAGCCCGAAGTTGAAAATATTGCGGCATGATAGTTAAACCTTGGTGCCTGGGAAGAAATACCACCACGACTATGCATCGTGAAATAGTTTTCAGAAATATCTTTAAGAACTCCAACCGAGTTTCTCGCAACTTCTATACCTACGGGGCGACTAGCTTGATAGCATTTCGCTTCTACCATAAGCCTTAGTGGATACATAAAGGCAGGTGAAGATCTAAAAGAAGCTAGTGCATCTATTTGATGCCAAGCTCCTCTACCCCTTACATCTAACCCAGAACTACCAACCCTTAAGCTATCATCAAGAAGAGAAGAATGCTGATCTATGGTTTCATACCCAACTTTTTCAAGTAAAAAAAGGATAGCCTCTTCGAGTAGAGCACCACGAGCTTGAGAAATATTTGCCATTTACACTCCATGCCGAATAATTGAACTAGTAACTAACGCTTTGCTAAGCGGAAAATAATGGTTGGCTATAATCGCGAAGCGATGGCCAACTGTTATTTTTCCGTTTAAGCAACTTGTTAACTGCCGATTAGTGCAGGTGGATTTAGTAACCATACAATAACAAATACAGCTATTGCTCCTGTAGCTTTTATTGAGAATTTTTGGAATCGAGACTCAACATTTAGCAAGCCTGGGATAATTGCAGCTATTGCGGCTAGCAAAATTGCAAACACGCCCCTGAAAATAAAAAACTGTGTTGATGTAGGATTAGGAATAAAAATTACGGCAACGAGAATTAAGAAAGCGAATACTACCCCCACAATTAGCCCCGTTATTAGCTGCCATTTAGGTGTTTCTTTCAAATCATTTGCCCCTGCGAATTTGAACCCTGTTGTTGGCAGAGAGCTCTCTATAAAAGAATTCTCTAATTGTTGCCACTGTTCTTTAGAAAGATATTCTTTAGTCATTCTTTGCATGTTTGCGTATGCATTAGCATTCGGTTGTTCTAACGCAACTTTAAGTGTAGCTGAATGACTTCGTAGAAAATTAACATGTACAATATAAGCGCTTAAAATGCTATGACAGGTTTCAGCAAACCCTGAAATCCATTTTCCATTGGCATGTGCACCAAGCAAGCCACTATTACCGACAAAATTCTCGACAAAATTAAAATATTGAGCCCCAAGCTGCTGACAAGTAAGTAATTCTTGAAGAGTTGGCTCCCCACCATCTTTATGAAGGCGAAGAACTACTGGACTAAGATGAGCCATATACTTCTGTTTTAACTCTTCAATTTCGCTTTCAGCGAGAAGAACAGATTGTTCATTAGTCATCACTTGAAGCCGTTTTGGTTGCAAGTAAAAGTAACGTTGTTAAGTCTGAATTATCAACGCCTTCCAAAGCCATTGCTTGATATGAACCAACCACTTCCAAAACAACATTAGCGATATTAGCTTTGCTAGGCTCTCCTTTAAATGCTTTGAGGCGTCTTGCAATTTCTTTTAATTCAGCTGTTGAGGGTGACCAGTCCGTGATCAATAATGCAGCTTCAAGCTCCTTTTTTAAAATATCTAAACTCATAAAACACTCCTAATTTTTGGTTGCCAATTGTAATAATGTAATCAAATCTGATGTGTCAGCGCCACTGTAACCGTAACTACCAGCACTTGGACAATGCCTTTTTACAATCTCAGCCCAATCGTTTTCTGTTGGTGTTATACCCTTAGCAACCAAAGCCTTAATATCACGCTTTATTAGCTCTAGCTGATTAGCACTTGGATCATTTGGTGCAGTACCATATTTAAGTTTTAATTTGTGCCCAAGGTCTTGATCATTCATGTTCATAAATACTCCTTTAGAAATGCCAGATTTGAAAGGCAGTTAACGCCCAATTAAGTAGCTGACAACGCTACCAATACACCCAAATTTACCACCGAAATCACTGAAGCTGAACCGAACTAAAAATGCCAAGCGTTGACAGTCTGCTTAAATTGCTTGTTATGATTGTGGTCGGGGAATCGTGTATTCGTAAAAGGACACACCACTTTCATTTATTGGTTGCTCTATAAAGCCTAACTTTTTAAGTAAGTTAGCTGAAGCAACATTAGATGTTTCAACGCCACCAACAAGCTTTAACCAAGGCTCAGTATTAACTACTTCTTCGATAAAGCTCTTCAGTAGCTCACTCGCCAGCCCTTTACCCCAATATTTTTCATTGAGTAAGTAACCTATGTGCGCGTCACTTTCGTTCTCTACATAGGCGAACAGAAAACCGATTAACTCTTGTGCCTCAGATTTCACTTGAAGTAATCGACTCTCCGACAACATTCGGTCGAGCCAAACTCGCGCCAATTCACAGGAAGTAATACCATGAAAATATGGAGGCAAGTTTTCAACAACTAATGGCGTTAGAATACTAGGAATCTCTTCGATCAGAACTGAGCGCTCAGTTAACGAAAGAGCACCTGAGATTTCAGCAACTCTCAGCCTCTGAGTTTCAAACGATATTGTCATAAAACCTGCCTATTTCGATAAAAATCATAACAGCTATTAGACAGAGAAACTCTGTACTTAAAGACAGAATTTTTCTATCTAGTTTCTTATGTAGCATATCTTAAACTACTGACTCCAATCATAACAATGACCTATGTTTATTAGTTTGTGATTGAACAAGAAAATGTAGATCTTTTTCTGTCTAACAAGATCAAATGTAGAAAAGATGAGTTCTGTATTTAGTGGTATTGTTAAAACAAGTTTACTATTGATAATAAAGACAATATTCCACTTCCAAAAACTCGGTTATTTACTCATTTGTAAGGCTTTGTTGCGTAATTAAATT
>NZ_AJZM02000266.1 GCF_000272405.2 Vibrio tasmaniensis 1F-187 | reverse complement strand
CATTTTGGTCTACGGCATGAAGACTGAAGTGGTTTTTAGCTAGGTTGATACCGCAGAAATAAGAATAATTAGACATGGTGTCTCTGGTGCATTTAAGTACCACATAAGTGTGGCAGATCCTCGGTAGGGGGAATCCATGTCATTCGTTAGTTTGCTAAGTGCAGAAATGAATTTTAAGTGTAAAGCTTGGTTCTGTGCTCTAGCTAAACGCCTGTTCATTCATCGAAATTATCATCTCGCGTGGGTTGTTTTTCGTCTCAGCTATTACGCGTTATTCATTTCCTTATAGCTTACTAAATTCTCTTTCTCAACGATCATTTACGCTTCTTCTTTGTTGCTGAAACTTCGCGGTAAAGCGGGGTAGCCGCGCACTTGGTTGTCTAGTTTTCCGAAAGAATCCTCTCTTATTTGAAGCCTGTTGAACTGTGGAAAATCAGCGCATGCTGCTTCTTAGCCAAGCGCGTTTTGTCGGTGGGGTTTGAGTTTTGAACGGTTCGGTTTACTTATGCGCTCGAATTCATTAGTTTGGTAACCAATTCAGCACCTTGGCACCCAGCCTTTGGCTTAGTCACAGTAGGCAAACTAACAAATTGCTCAAATGGACTTCTGACGCTTGGCAGTTTTGGTTCCAATGAGTTTTGTGTTTAAGGTGCGTTGCTTTAGGTAAGGTGTGCGTTATCAGCCACTTAGCAAGGCGTTATGTTTTTATCTTAAATTGTAGTTAATGAAATGGAGTATAAAATGGCAAGACATAAGTGTTTTATTTCGTATCATCATGAAGATCAAGATGAAGTAGATGATTTTATTCGAACATTTGATCATGAACGTGATGTGTTTATTTCTAGAGGATTAGGTCCAGAAATGAGCCCTGATATTATTAATAGTCAAGATACAGATTATGTAATGAGTCGGATTAGAGAATTGTATTTAAAGGACTCTACAGTCACTATTGTTTTGCTAGGAAAGTGCACATGGGCAAGACGATATGTTGATTGGGAACTGCAGTCTTCATTACGTTCAGGAGAGACTGTAACGCCAAATGGCGTATTGGCAATTAAATTACCAAGTTTTTCTAAAAATACCGCATTCCCAAACAGACTTAATTTAAACTTGAAGCAAACTGATGATCAAGAAGACTGTTATGCTAGGTGGATTGAATACCCTACAAGAAAAGATACATTAAAGAATGCAATAGACTCTGCGTTCAATCGCAGAAGTACGCATAAGAAATGGATTGATAATCCTCGAGAAAAATTTTCTTATAACCGAACTTGCCCATAATGAGTGACAAAGCAGAAAAACTACTGAATTTCACTATTGATGAAAAATTCAATATGAACCTTTCAATTAATAGTGAAATTATTTTATATGCTTTAGCTCTAATAGTTGTTTATGCTCTTTATCAAATCTTTATTTCGAGAAAGTTTAAATCATTCGAAATAGATGAAGCTGAAATTGGCATTGGTAATCAGAAAATAAAACTACGACCTAATCTTGTTGATATGCAAATTGCATATAAAATTTGGGTTGAGTTAAGTACAAGAAAAATCGGTTTGCCGATAGATTATGATAATGATGTCATTGTTGAAGTATATAGTTCATGGTACGGATTTTTTTCTGTTGCTCGAGAGTTAGTTAAAGATGTTCCAGTCTCAAACTTTCGGCGTAAAGATACAGAAAAGATAATTAATCTTTCTATCGAAGTGTTGAACAACGGTATCAGACCACATCTGACCAAATGGCAAGCAAGGTATAGACGCTGGTATGAACGAGTATCTGTATTACCGGAAAATGAATCAAAAACACCACAAGAAATTCAATGTGATTATCCACATTATGAAGAACTTGTAGTTGATTTAAAAGCCGTCAATACATGTTTAATACAATACAGAATTAAAATGCATCAAATTATTTCAAAAGCATAAAATATTAGATAACTTTAATAAAAATATAGTCTGACAAACATACAAATAAGGATTAAGGTGTTGCG
>NZ_AJZM02000265.1 GCF_000272405.2 Vibrio tasmaniensis 1F-187 | reverse complement strand
CAGCCAGTGTCGGTTGGCGATGTAGTCTGTGTTTATGGCGACTGCACCAAGATTGGCCGCAGCTCTATGAATATCGACCTAGAGGTATGGGTTAAGCCGGTACTTGATCACGGTATTGGCGATCGTTACAAGGTATGTGGCGCGACATTCAACTACGTTGCTGTAGACGAAAGCGGTAAACCTCGCCCAATCAAAAAATAGCAATTTTCGTTGAGCTCATGATGTCGATGGTCTTTAGTTTTTATAAATGAAATTACTAGAGACCATACAATTCTCTCGTACCAATTCACCTCGCACCAATTCACAATTTCTTATCATTAACTCTTCCAATACCGATTAGTTCGCGTAAATTAGCCAGATAACTAATTTAATCGCTCTAATTCAGTGAAGTAACATAAGGATATCTCAACATGTGGTACGTGATTTTTTCTCAAGACGTCGAAAACTCATTAGAAAAACGCCTAAGTGTTCGCCCACAACATCTAGAACGCCTACAAACACTTCACAATGAAGGCCGACTGTTAACAGCAGGTCCAATGCCAGCAATTGACTCCGATAACCCTGGCGAAGCAGGCTTCACTGGTTCTACTGTGATTGCTGAATTCAACTCTTTGGAAGACGCACAAGCATGGGCTGATGCAGACCCGTACATCGCTGCTGGTGTCTACCAGAATGTGATTGTTAAACCATTCAAGAAAGTATTTTAACGTGAAAAAATGGATTATTGGGTCACTGGCTATTGCCCTACTCGCAGGCTGTAGCTCATCAAGTGAACAAGACAAACAAAGACAGTTAGAGATGATGGCTCACCATCGTGCGGGTGTTTTATCTGCCGGCCTACCTATTGAGTATGGTCCACTCTCTATCATGCGTGTGCTAGCAAAAAATACTGTCGTCGAAATCATGATGATCTACAACCAAGATGCGAAAGGCGCTAAGCCTTTAAACCAAGTTGTAGACATGAGTGTGAATAGCTACTGCACCAACTCTGAAGTAAGAGCTAACCTCGACATGGGCTTAGCTTACAACATCAAAATTCGCAATACACGCGGACAACTGATGGTTGAAAAGCTGATCAGCAAAGAGACGTGTCAGAGCAGCCGCTAGATTCGAGATTCGAGATTCGAGATTCGAGATTCGAACAAGTATAAAACCAGAAGGCCTCGCAAATGCGAGGCCTTTTTTGTGGGTCATCGTGGAGTAGAGGGTCAATCAAATCTTAGACTGAATTATGCCTCAGCTGATTCCCACTCTTTACGCAGTGTCTTCGTCGCCGAAACTAAGTTAGTGAGTGCCGCTTCTGTCTCTGCCCAATTACGTGTCTTCAGCCCACAATCAGGGTTTGCCCATAAACGTTCTGCAGGTATTTTTTCTGCCGCTTTCTTAAGTAAATCAACAATCCACTCTTCTGAAGGGATGTTTGGCGAGTGAATATCATAAACGCCAGGTCCAATCGCATTCGGATAGTTAAACTCTTCAAACGCTTTCAGTAGTTCCATGTTCGAACGAGAAGTCTCAATGGTAATCACATCGGCATCTAGCGCGGCCACTGAATCAATGATCTCGTTGAACTCGCTGTAACACATGTGGGTATGAATCTGAGTTTCTGGTTTAGCACTCGCCGCTGAGATCTTAAAGGCATCCACTGCCCATTCTAAGTACTCTGCATGGTCGCGCTTTTTCAAAGGCAAACCTTCGCGAATAGCAGGCTCATCGATTTGAATAATGTTGATTCCTGCGTCTTGCAGATCAGACACCTCATCACGCAGCGCAAATGCCAATTGATTAGTGATCTCTTTACGCGAGATATCTTCACGTGGGAATGTCCAACATAAGATAGTCACTGGCCCTGTGAGCATGCCTTTCATCTGCTTTGAAGTTAGAGATTGAGCATAAGTCGACCACTCGACCGTCATTGGTTTTTCACGCTCAATATCCGCAACCACAATCGCCGGTTTCACGCAACGAGAGCCATAACTTTGTACCCAACCAAACTTAGTGGTTTGGAAGCCTGCTAGGTTTTCTGCAAAGTACTCCACCATGTCATTGCGTTCCGCCTCACCATGCACAAGCACATCCAAATCTAAGGCTTCTTGGCGCTTAACCGCATCAGCAATATGACCTTTCAATGCGGTTGTGTATTCCGCTTCATTCAGTTTGCCAGTTCGGTAAGCACTACGCTGAAGACGAATCTCTCCTGTCTGTGGGAACGAACCAATGGTTGTGGTTGGTAACAGCGGTAACCCGAGAACTTCAGACTGATGCGCTGCGCGCTCTGCGTATGGAGCACTGCGTTCTGCCAGTGCTTTGGTAATGGTATTGATACGAGCCTGAACTTGTGGCTTGTTCACATGAGTCGCGTTCTTACGGGCAACAATTGGTTGGCTGTAAGTCTCACACGCCAAAATGGCATTTTGATCGCCGTCTAACGCCGCACCCAACAAGCTCACCTCGGTGACTTTCTGTTTTGCGAAGGCAAACCAACTCTTCACTTCTTCGCTAAGCGTTTCTTCTAACTCCAAATCAACAGGACTATGCAGCAATGAACATGAACTTGCGATCCAAAGCTTATCTCCTAGTTTGTCTTTCACAGGTTGCAGTAACTCAAGCTGCGCGGCTAAGTCAGCTCGCCACACATTGCGTCCATTGATTGCACCCGCAGAAAGTACCCAATCTTCCGGTAACTTATTAACCACTTCATCGAGTTGCTGCGGTGCTGCTACTAAGTCGATATGTAAGCCGTTTATAGGCAGATCTACGATTTTATCTAATGTATCTGTGACCGAATCAAAGTAAGTGGTAAGTAGTAGTTTTACATCGCCTTGAATCACTTGGTAAGCCAGCTTGAATGAATCTACCCACTGATTATCAAGCTCCAAAGCCAGGATTGGCTCATCAATTTGGACCCACTCTACGCCAAGCTTTGAGAGCTTTGCCAAAATGGCTTGATACGCGGTAAGAAGGCGAGGAAGTAGAGATAAGCGGTCAAACCCATCTTCCACTTCTTTGCCTAGGTATAAGTAAGAGAGTGGCCCAAGGAGTACAGGCTTAACTTTGTGTCCTGCTTTAATCGCTTCATTCACTTCATCAAACAGTTGAGGCCAACTTACTTCAAAAGAGTCATCTTTGCTGAACTCAGGAACAATGTAGTGATAGTTAGTGTTGAACCACTTGGTCATGTCAGAAGCAGCTGAACTGTCTTTAGTGACATCATTCGACGTATGCGAACCACCGCAGCAAGTAGATTGAACTTGAGACTGACCACGACCAACGCGGAACAAGGTATCTAAATCTGGGAAGGCTTTTTCATCTTCTGATCCACCAGCATGGCGCTTGGGAACGTGGCCTAGAAGTAGAGTCGTAGTTAGTACATGGTCATACCATGCGAAGTCACCCGCAGTTGCAAAGCTTAGATTCGCGTCAGCTTGTACATTCCAGTTACGATTTCTTAATTCACTGCCGATCTGCTTAAGCTCAGATTGATCGATCTCACCGCGCCAGTACTTCTCGAGAGTGAATTTGAGTTCGCGTTTTTCACCGATACGTGGGTAGCCAAGAATATGCGTTGTTGTCGTCATGTGTGTGTTCCTTATTCGATAATTTTAATTTCCGGTCAGACTGCCTGTAATGATTGCATTTTTAACAAAGGCGTCTGGATGGCTAAACTATCTCCCTAATCTGAACGATGAACAAGGTCCAAATATTCATCTTGTTTATTAATAATTTTCATCTTTAATAATCTAACCGCTAATTTATTAAATCCATCTGGACATCCAGACGTTTACAAATGAAAGAAAACACCGTAGGGTGATTATTAAGAAATATTGAATTAGCTTAGGGAATATGAGGAATACTCATGATAGAGCTTAAACACCTTCGAACATTGACCACCTTGAGAGACAGCGGCTCGCTAACCGCGACTGCAACTTCTCTTCATCTGACTCAGTCGGCACTTTCTCACCAGTTGAAAGACCTTGAGGCTCGAATTGGCGGTCAGCTTTTTTTGCGTAAAACAAGGCCGGTTAAATTTACCTCGGAAGGCGAAATCTTGTTAAAACTGGCTGATGAGATACAGCCACAAATCGCCAAAGCTGAAAACGAACTCGCAAGCCTAAAAGAAGATGTGAATGGTCGATTGCACATGGCGATCGAGTGTCACTCATGCTTCCAATGGTTAATGCCCGCTTTGAAGGAGTACCAAGTTGCTTGGCCAAGTGTAACCCTTGATTTCTCGTCAGGGTTTGGCTTTGAACCCCTACCCGCACTAATGGCAGGCGAACTCGACTTGGTGATCACATCAGACATTCAGCCTCGCTCTGAGGTTCACTACGAACCTCTCTTTGATTTTGAGATGCGTTTGATCACTGCAATCAACTCACCTTTGGCAGAAAAACAGAGCATAGAACCGCAAGATCTTAGCGATATAACCATGCTCTCTTATCCGGTTCAAAAACAGCGTCTCGATGTAGTGAAACACTTTTTGCAACCAGCAGGCGTTGAACCAAAGAAATGGAAACAAGCAGACAACACATTGATGTTAGTGCAAATGGTATCGGCAGGCTTAGGGGTTGCTGCGTTGCCAAATTGGGCAATCAGTGAATTTTCGAGACAAGGGTTAATCGCCAGTAAACCATTGGGTAACGGGCTTTCAAGAAGGTTGTTCGCAGCGGTAAGAAACTCAGAAAAAGACAAACGTTACCTACAAGCTTTCTTTAGCACGGCAAGACAGCAAAGTAAGAGTCACCTAGATGGCATTGAGGTCGTTTAAGAGACTCGTTGTTGGGTTAGTTTATGCCTGCGTTGAACCTGATAGATATGCGCCAGAAACAAAAAAAGTCACAGATTATCTGTGACTTTTTTATTGCCAATACCGACAACAGGTAATGAGTGTTAATCCACGATAGAAGAAACTCTCATTGTGAGCTTATCTTGAGTAAGACTTGAATTGATTAGTCAGTGGGTCGTATTGATAGCCCAACATATCAAGCTTGCCCACGACACTTTCTATATCCATTTCATACATACTGATCAGCTCTTCAAAGCTATCGCATTCTAAGCGAAGTTTTTCATTCACGATTCCCAGCAAAATAATGCTATCGAAACCTTTGACGTTGCTTAAATCCATCCCGTACTCCTAACGAACACACCGACTAGATTTAAGTTTAGAACGCTTACCAACACCCCGCTAAAAAACAGATCACACTTTTTCGATTCAACACCGAAAGGCTTGTGAGATCAGTAACCGCCTACATCGCCCAAACTGGCGTTAAACCAACAGCCGCCGCCAATAACATCAACAATGAAATAGTCAGCTGAAGCTTTTCAGGGGTTTTAACGAACAATAAATGCCAACACCACACCACGATAGCAGAGATTAGCAAAGCAAAGCTAAACAGCAGAGTTGAAATCATTGGCTCTAATTGAGCTTCAGACAGAGAGTAAACATTTATGACCGTCGCCAAAACCACCAACATCCCCGTCAGCACACCAACAACGGGCAGAACACGGTGAAAAGCCTGTAAGCGTGTTCTTGCAATCGTCAGCAGTAAATGACCAAACGCTGCCCCCAATAAAACCACGAGTAATAAAGTGCTAATAATACCGACTGTGGTTGCTTGCTCCGTCGCTTGTATAGCAACGTATGACAGTGCTAAACCACAAGCTAAATACATCACCCAAATAGGGCCAGAATCTCGAGTCTTCTTGGTTTGAACTTGAGAATAGAAATAAAAGATCGCGAACACGACAAGAAATGCTTCAATTCTTAATGAGGCAACGGCAAGCCAAAGCACGCCAATTGCAGGCAACATCTTGTGAATGCGGCCACGTTGTCCCGGGCAAATATCCCCTTTCACTAAGATGAGGGTTAAGATCAGTTGGGCTCCTAATAGCATCGGAGCAAATTGTACTAATAACGTTTCGACCATTGTGGATCTACTTCTTCAAACTTATTTTCGCGAATAATATCAAAAACTGGTGCGAACACTAATCAAAATCATAAATTAGAGACGAGATTCAAGGCTTCAACTATGCTGATGTATGGCTCTTCTGTCGCCATTTACCGTAAAAATACGAAAGACATCAAAACTAACAGGGGCATGTTCTACTGGCTAGTCTAGGCTCATGCCGCTATAATTCCCGCCTCAAAAATCAAAGGTTGAAATATGTACAGCGATATCACTCCTATTCACGAACACAAAAAATACTGGGCCGAGTGCTACGGAACTGCACCCTTTTTGCCTACCAGTAGAAAGGAGATGGATGCTCTTGGATGGGATAGCTGTGACATTATTATTGTAACTGGTGACGCTTATGTCGATCACCCGAGCTTTGGCATGGCTATCATTGGCCGTTTGCTTGAAGCTCAAGGATTCCGCGTGGGCATTATTGCGCAACCAAAGTGGGACAATAAAGACGCCTTCATGAAGCTAGGTAAACCTAACCTATTCTTCGGCATTACAGCGGGTAACATGGACTCCATGATCAACCGCTACACCTCTGATCGCAAATTACGTCACGATGATGCTTATACGCCAAACAACGAAGGTGGCAAGCGTCCTGACCGTGCAACTCTAGTTTATTCCCAACGTTGTCGCGAAGCCTACAAAGGCACGCCAATCGTTCTTGGTGGTATCGAAGCAAGTTTGCGCCGTGTGGCTCACTACGACTACTGGTCAGATAAAGTTCGTCGCTCTGTATTGTTTGACGCAAAAGCAGATATTCTTCTTTTTGGTAACGCTGAGCGTGCACTGGTTGAAGTGGCACACCGCATTGCCGATGGCGAAGACATGTCTACGCTGACCAATATCCGCGGTACTGCTATCAACTTGCCTGCAGCGCCTGAAGGTTACAAAATTATTGATTCTTCTCGTATCGAAAAACCGAACAAAGCCTACGTTCCGGTTAACCCGTACGAAGTAGAAACGCAATGTGATACCAAGAAAGATGAAAAAGAAGAAGTAAAGGCGCAGCCAATTACTATTCGTCCTTCTCGTCACGATGCAAAAACAACCGCGGTTCGTATCCCTGGTTTCGAAAAGCTCAATAACGACCGTATTCTTTACGCTCACGCTAGCCGTATTCTGCACCTAGAGACTAACCCGTATTCAGGTCGTGCTCTTATTCAACGTCACGGTGACCGCGAACTATGGGTAAACCAAGCGCCAATTCCTCTTGCAACTGAAGAGATGGATTACGTGTTTGGCCTTGCGTACAAGCGTGTTCCGCACCCTATGTATGGCAAAGCAAAGATCCCTGCATACGACATGATTAAAACTTCGGTTAACATCATGCGTGGTTGTTTTGGTGGTTGTTCTTTCTGTTCAATCACAGAGCACGAAGGTCGTATCATTCAGAACCGTTCGAAAGAATCGATCTTGGATGAAATCGAAGACATTAAAGATAAAGTACCTGGCTTTACCGGTACGATTTCTGATTTGGGCGGCCCAACGGCGAACATGTACCGTTTAGGTTGTTCAGATCCAAAAGCTGAAATTAACTGTCGTCGTCCATCATGTGTGTTCCCGAAAATCTGTGAAAAGCTAAACACAGACCATCAACACACCATTGACCTGTACCGCTCTGCGAGAAAAGTACCGGGCGTTAAGAAGATCATGATCGCTTCTGGAGTACGTTACGACCTAGCGATTGAATCTCCAGAATACGTACGTGAGCTTGTGACTCACCACGTTGGTGGCTACTTGAAGATTGCTCCAGAGCATACTGAAAAAGGCCCTCTGGATCTGATGATGAAGCCAGGCATGGGCACGTACGATCGTTTCAAAGAGATGTTCGAGAAATACAGCGCTGAAGCCGGTAAGAAACAGTACCTAATTCCTTACTTCATCTCTGCTCACCCGGGCACAGAAGATGAAGACATGCTTAACCTTGCAATGTGGCTGAAAAAGCACAACTACGAGTGTGACCAAGTACAGAACTTCTATCCATCGCCAATGTGTAATGCAACGTCGATGTACTACTCAGAGACCAACCCTCTGAAACGCGTGAAATATAAGAAGCGTGAAGATGTTCCTGTACCGAAAGGTGATCGTCAACGTCGTCTGCATAAAGCGCTGCTTCGTTACCACGATCCTGAAAACTGGAAGATCATCCGTGAAGCGCTGATCAGCATGGGTAAAAAGCACCTAATTGGTGACAAAGCAAACTGTCTAGTACCAGAAGAAGATTTTGAAGCTCAGACACCGGCGCAGCGTCGTAAGTCTGGTCGTCACGGCTCACAGCGCTTTGCGACTAAGCACAGTAAGTCTCAACCAGGTCTTGGTGGCGAAAGCCCACGTAGCCATTCTAAGCCTGGCGGCAATAAGCCTAAACCGGGTGGTAAGAAGCCAACAGGTAGCCAAAGCAACGGCAATCAGGGCAACGGGAAGCAGAACGGTAATGGTAATAAACCAGCGACTGGCTTCATCAAAAAAGCCCCTGCTAGTCAGCAATCTCAAGGCAATGGCGGCGGGAATGGCAAGTCAAACCGTAACAAAGCGGGTAATGGTCAAGGTGGTAAACCTGTGAGTAACGGCAAGAATCGCCAACGCGCAGCACAACGTTAAGACAGCAACCCATTGACTTCGCTATGGTAAAAACACAAAGCGCAGCTTTTTAGCTGCGCTTTTTTGTGCCCGTTGCCAATGGCTAGCTCCTTAGCCACGTAAATACTTAGATACCAAGGGGGGTTACCTACTTATCTAACGCGTAAACACCCAATACTGGCTAAATAGGTAATTGGTGACCATTCCGACAAGAGTCCCCACTGCCATTGCGATAAAAACAGCTCCGATAAAGGTAGGAAGCAATTCCGTCATCAGCTTAAAGCACAGCAAATTAGGTACCGCTGATATTGATGCGGTAAACATGAACTTTTGCCACTGAATCAGCTTCTCAGACCAATGACCTCGCCCTTTATATTCAAAAGTCAGTATACGATTACCCAACCATGTCGTCGTTGCAGCAGCAATAAAGGAGCTAATTCGCGCCATCATTAAAGGCAGCCCAACAACATAATGCAGCAATGCAAAAACCAAACAATCAACAACAAACCCACCAACACCAACCACAGCAAATCGAACCATCTTGTGGTGGGACTGTAGTCTTTGGCTATGTGATTGAAGCTTGTCATTGAACATTCGTAGCCTTGAGTTAACGCTGAACATCATTTTCACTTTCAATATGATTCAACGAAAAATTTGGTGTGTTGCTCTGGTGATGGCAGCTGAACAGAGCACGCTTAATCTTGACCGTCGGTTCCAAAATACACGTTAATGCGTTCTCTTTGATCTTAATTTCCACTTCCGCTTTATGGCCGATCAAATAGAATTTATCGATGCCATTTAGTTGCTCGATATCAAGAAGCTTTTTCGCTTGCCCATGACTGTAAAATTGCCCTGAGAATGGTCTTTTACCCACATAAAAACTTGGCGCAGAATCCGTAATCTGTTCAAAAATAATACGGTCACTTTTCTCGTTCGCCTTCCCTAAGTTCAGGTAAACCATCGCAATCATTAACAGCACAGGTAGCACCAAAGCCACACTCGAAAACCACTTCTTATCTTTTTCCACCACAAGTATAGCAACCAGCATCCCAAGGGCTGGAATCCCCGGCAGTACGTACGCAGGGAGAATATTGCCCGCCATAGTGAAAAGAATCAGTGGCGAAATCAACCAACAGACAAGGAATGAAAACAACCCACTATTCTCAGCGTTAATTTCCGCAATTTTCTTGCGACGAGCGAAAGTTAAAATAGGTAATACAATCGACCACGGCGCA
Source organism: Vibrio tasmaniensis 1F-187 (assembly GCF_000272405.2). Taxonomy (GTDB): domain Bacteria; phylum Pseudomonadota; class Gammaproteobacteria; order Enterobacterales; family Vibrionaceae; genus Vibrio; species Vibrio tasmaniensis_A. The sequence goes on along the minus strand of NZ_AJZM02000265.1, from coordinate 8,686 downwards.
GCGGCCTGAATCCAAAACACCCAGATCATGCCTCTGGTTTCATCATGAGCAGAACCGTATAAATCGCCCTCCCAACCACTCACAACAAAACGCTTAAAGTGTTCGCCAACAATAAAATAATCAATAAAGCCCGGAGTAGCCATTTCAGCCATAATGTACCAAGGCAAGGCAATCGCCAGCATGACACCTAAACCAGACAACAGTGGAAAGCGTTGCCACAACACTTTAAAAGCCCCAAAGATACCATGTTGTAATAGCAACCAAGGGAATACTGCGATACCCATGATCACAATCGCAACAGGACCTTTTGCAAGCAAGCCCAACGCCAAGCCTACAAATCCAACGTAACCCCAGGTTTTGTTGGTTCTCTCACTTCCTTCGCCTTTACAGTCTTCTCCACCGAGCCAACATAAGTAAAAGCCCAGCATCGCGATGGTCATGGCTAACGTTAACGCCATGTCGGTCATCACAGCACCCGCGGCGATAGAGAAAATCCCACATGTTGCCAATACAACAGCCGCCACTAAGGCACTTTGTCCCGTACGCTTCGCCAGATACGCGACCAATAGAATCGTCGCGAAACCTGCTAACCAATGCGGAGCACGCACAGCAAACTCACTCAAGCCGAACAACTCAATACCAGCAGCACTCATCCATGTGAACAACGGTGGCTTACCCCAAAAAGGAATACCGTAATCAAACTGAGGGGTTAACCAATTGCCAGTTTCTACCATCAAGCGAGCCATTTCTCCATAGCGCGCTTCAGTGGTGTCCATTAACGGATAAGTCGCCAAAGATAAAAGCCTTAGAACCAGTGCAAAAGCCAACAAATACCATAGATGCGTTCTGTTCAGACTCATGCTGATTCCTCTAATTTAAAATGTGTTTTCAATGCGGGTGTATCAACGACCGATTGGATCAGATAAAGAGGGCGATTCTTGGTTTCGATGAAAATACGACCTATGTACTCCCCCATTAAACCAATACTCAACAGTTGGATTCCGCCAAGTGCAAGTTGCACGACCATCATTGACGGATAACCCGTAATTGGCTCACCAAACATCATGGTTTTGAACACGATGAAGACGCCATACACGAAAGCAGTAAGCGCCACTAATCCACCAACTGCCGTCGCAATACGCAGTGGGCGGATAGAGAATGATGTGATGCCATCCATCGCCAATCCGATGAGTTTCAAATAGTTCCACTTGGTCTCGCCACAGAAGCGAGCATCACGCTTAAATTGGAGTGTCGCTTGTCGGAAACCCGGCCATGAAAAAATGCCTTTCATGTAGCGGTTACGTTCTGGAAGCTGATTGATATGGTCGACAACCTCTCGGCTTAACAGTCGAAAATCACCCACATTCTCAGGAACATCAATCTTCGCAGCCACGTTCATGACTTTGTAAAAGCTCGCTGCTGAAAACTTCTTAAACCATGTTTCACCATCACGCTGGCTGCGCTGCATATTGACGACGTCATAACCTTCGCGCCACTTAGCAATCATTTGCGGGATAAGCTCAGGTGGATCTTGTAAGTCAGCGTCTAGCAAAATCACCGCTTGTCCACGACAGTGCTCAAGGCCTGCGCTCATCGCTGATTCTTTGCCAAAATTACGGCTTAAACCGATAACAGAAATTGAGCTATTGATTGAAGTGAATGAACTCACCAACTCCAAGCTGCTGTCTTTGCTACCGTCGTCGACATAAACGATTTCACTCTTGATGGGCAAGCTATCAAGCACCTTGGTAAGGCGAGAGTGGAACTCTTCCAATACCTCTTGTTCATCGTAAAAAGGCACAATGATAGACAGAGAAACCGCAGGGTTGATCTGCGATGTAGATATCTTAGGGCGGCTTATATGAAGTTCAGACATAATACGTTCTTCTATTTTTTAATCTGAACCCAATCTACCCTCCCATAAGTGAAAGTTATGTTATTGACATATTTTTCACGCTCACTCAGGATAATGTTACCGTCTATTTCTGTATGAGAATCAAAATGAAACGAGTTCTATTAGTCGAAGATAACCGTGAAATCGCAGGTGTCTTGTTTGATTATTTTGAGTGTATTGGTATGGAACTCGATTATGCGGACAACGGCGAACTCGGCCTGCAACTCGCGTTGGAAAACTCATTTGATATCATCATATTGGATCTGATGTTGCCAAGAATGGACGGCCTCACGGTTTGTAATAAATTGCGAGACCAAGGCAACGCGACACCTATTTTGATGCTGACCGCGCTAGATAGCCGCGATGATATGTTGAAAGGGTTTGAGCATGGTGCCGATGACTATCTAACCAAGCCTTTTGATTTGGATATTTTAGAAGCAAGAATGAACGCACTAGTTCGTCGTTACCGCGGAAAAGTAGCCTCTTCAAAACTTCAGTTCGGTGAACTCACCATCGACCAAAAAACCCGTAAAGCTTACCGCCAAGATAAGCTTCTTGCGCTAAACCCAACCACTTACACCATACTTGAGATGCTCTGCCAAAACGCACCGGAAGTGGTGACTCGTGAAGATATCTCCTACAAATTATGGGAAGAAGATGAACCCAATAATGATGTGCTGCGCAGTCACATCTATCAATTACGAAATCAACTCGACAAGCCTTTTGACAGTCAAATGTTGATTACCGTTCCTAAAATAGGATTCCGCTTGGAGTCATCGAATTGATTTCCAACTTTCTGACAAGCACTAAAACCCTCACCGGCCGCTTAGCTGTTTTCTTTGGGCTAATGGCCGTGATTGTGTCTGCGTTCGTCTATATCGTTTTTATTGTCGCGCTCTACATGTCTGAAGACCGGGTCGGAGAAAGACGCATCTTGATTGACCGCAATTACGCCGTCGAACTATTTCAAGCCGGAGAAAGTGGTGAGTTAAGAATTGATGATCTGACGGTCGCCTATAACGACCCGTCATTCGTACCTCCCGAATATTATAAGCTCATTGCAAATAAAGAGAGCTTTCTCGGAGAGATCGGCGAAGAGCCAGAGTCAAGAATGGTCTATGTTGGCGAGTATTCTGACAAAGGAAAAACCCACCCAATAATCCTACTTTCCGAAATAGACCGTGTTGAATTTGCTATTTCTGAACTTGTGTACGCGACCGCCTTTGTGCTCACGTTACTTTCTATCTTAATTTTTAGTTTTGGTGCTCTGCTCTATCGACTGTCAAAACGACTGATTGAACCATTCAACTCTCTCTCTGAGCAACTTGAGTCGAATAAACTCAATCTCAACGAAGAGTTCGGTGTGAGTGATGATGCGGCAGTTGAATTTCGTCAGCTAACCGATCAACTGAATCAGTATCGTCGAGAAATCAATTCCTTGGTCAAGCGTGAACAAGCCTTTGCTCGATACTCAAGCCATGAGTTAAGAACACCACTAACCGTTGCTCGTGGTGCGAATAAATTGCTATTGAGAAGCGAAACAACCGAGTTTCAATCTCGGCAGGTTGAACGCATTGATGAAGCCATTGTTCAGATGTCTGAGATGGTCGATGCCCTGCTTGGCCTAGTTCGTTACGAAAGAAATAGTGACGATGCACCGCTGCGCTTGTTTAGCCAGCAAGAATTAGAGACCATCGTTTCCAAAAATACGTTACAAGCAAATGAGAAAGCAGTCGAAATATCCCTACTCGTTCAATCTGAGCCTATAATTCAAGCCACCAGTGCGATCATGAACATGTTGGTTGGCAACTTGTTGAGAAATGCGATTGCAGCGACCAATAGTGGCACAGTGAGCATCACTCTCTCACAAGACAACCTGGTAATTGAAGACCAAGGAGAAGGCCTTCAGGAACAGTACAATCCGAATGGTCATGGATTAGGTTTATTGATTGTCGACGACTTGTGCCAGCGCTTCCATTGGGACTTTGAGTTGGTCAATCGCAACTCTGGAGGGTGTACTGCAAGAATCGCCTTTCAGACAGATTCCTCCTTATCCACATTAAAGCAAGCAAACTCGTAATACGAAGCTCAATACCCTATGAAAACTTGATTTAGTTGGTTTACAGCACTCGCTAGCTACTAGATACTCAGTAGTCCTTTTTGATTTAAAAATGCTGGCTCTTGAGTCAGCATTTTGTCTAAGTGCGATGAAACTAAATAATAGCCCTGTAACTCAGCATCAATACAACGATCACACCTTTTTCTTAAAGCGAGACGATAAGCTTCACTCCCACTTTTGCGGCAACAAAGCCAGAAAGTTCATGAAGCTACTGGAAGACGATCACCCAAACACCACCACTCTAATAAGCTATGGGTCAGCTCAAGCTAACTCCTTGTTCTCGCTAGCCGCACTTGCAAAAATCAAAGGCTGGACGCTTGAGTTTTACGTCGACCACCTTCCTCAATGGCTACAAGAACGCCCACTCGGCAACTACCGTGGCGCTATCGATCTTGGGGCTAAGGTTATTTCAGTCAAAGAAACAGGCTCTGAGCTTCATCCACAAGCGTATATTGGACAAATAAGGCAACCAGGTTCCGATTGTATTGTGTTACCTGAAGGTGGACGTTCTCAGCTTTCTGAATATGGCGTGAAGCAACTGGCGATGGAAATACTCAGCTGGACGCGCTTCGAAAACAAACACGATTTTGTGGTTGCACTGCCCGCTGGTACTGGTAGCACAGCGCTGTATCTTCATAAGCATTTAAAACTGCACAACATCCCGGTTTTAACCTGTGCTTGTGTTGGTGGCAGTGACTACTTAACGCAGCAGTTCAATGAGCTTGGCGAGACCGATCACCCACAGATTTTACCGCTCAAAACCAAACACCATTTTGGTAAGTTGTATCAGCAGGATTATCAAACTTGGTTAGACCTGCAAGAGCAAACTGACATTGAGTTTGACCTGCTCTATGACCCTTTGATGTGGCAATGCTTAGTACAGTGGCAACAAGACAACCCAACTAAGACCATCATCTATATTCATCAAGGCGGCATCTTAGGCAATGAATCGATGTTGCCGCGCTATCAGCGGAAGTATCCGGAGATGAGCATTAGCAAAACCAACACATCTTGGTAATTTTTTTCCTTTATTCTCCAGTTTAGCTATTCAAGTTATAAACTGAAATCTGGCGAGAATCATCGCGTTATCTATACTTTCGATTGGAACATCAATTGTCATCGAAAGGAATCACGCATGCGAACAATCACTACGCTCGGCCTGTTTTCAGTTTTACTGCCCTTCTCTGCGATTTCAGGAGAAAACATCACTTACCAAGTCGATGGTATGGATTACGAAGGTTATTGGAGTGAAGCCAGTGACCAAGCGCCTTTAGTGCTATTAGTACACGATTGGGATGGTTTAACTGATTACGAAAAGAAACGTTCTGAGATGCTCAACGAACTCGGTTACAACGTGTTCGCCATCGACCTATTTGGTAAAGGCATTCGCCCTACCGAAGTGAAAGACAAAAAACAACACACAGGCGAGTTGTATAAAGACAGAGAAAAAATGCGTGCACTACTTAATGCGGGAGCGATGGAAGCGAAAAGGCTTGGTGGTAACTTAGATAACAACGTGATGATGGGTTACTGTTTTGGTGGCGCAGCCGTTTTAGAAGCCGCTCGTGCTGGCATCCCATCGAAAGCTTATGTCACCTTCCATGGCGGTTTATCGACACCTAAAGGACAAGACTACTCTGAGACAAAAGCTCCAGTTGTCGTGTTCCATGGTACAGCAGACGCCATGATCTCAATGCACGACTTTGGAAGCCTCGCAGCTCAACTTGAATCAAGCAAGGTTCCGCATGAAATGATCACCTACAGTGGTGCGCCACATGCCTTTACCGTATTCGGCTCAAACAACTATCAACAAGAAGCTGACCAGAAATCGTGGGATAGATTTACCCATGTACTAGAAACCACCACCAGATAACTTTCGATACCCACCCAGAAAAAACAACCCCATTCTAAAACTTAGAATGGGGTTACTTTCACCATCACTACATCATGTTGCTACAAATAACGATGGATACTTAAGTCATCAGATTTAATATCACTGGCAGAGCCACTGACTATGCTTGCTAGGATCTTTCCTGAGCCACATGCCATTGTCCAACCTAATGTTCCATGACCTGTATTGGTAAATAAATTTTTGATAGGTGTCTTGCCGATGATAGGCGTGCCATCTGGCGTCATTGGTCTTAGCCCAGTCCAGTATTCAGCCTTAGAAAAGTCCCCCGCTTGTGGGAAAAGATCTTTTATCACCATATCAATCGTGGCTTTACGTTTTTCTGGGATTAGGTAGTCAAAACCAGCGAGTTCTGCCGTACCCGCGATACGAATACGATCATCAAATCGCGTCATCGCGACCTTGTAGGTTTCATCCATAACAGTCGAAGTCGGTGACTTATCTACATTCACGATAGGCAATGTTAGTGAATATCCTTTCACTGGGTAAACCGGTATAGACAAGTCGACTTGCTTTAATAGTTCTCGAGAATAGCTTCCTGACGCGACCACGTAAGCATCCGCTTTAAACTCGCCTTGAGTCGTTGTAATAGTCTCAATGGCTTGATTCTGATGATTCAAACTTACCACTTCAGTATCAAACACGAACCTAACACCGAGTTGCTTGGCTTTCTCAGTCAAGGTTAAACAGAACTGATGGCAATCACCGGTTTCATCATGAGATAAGTATAAGCCGCCCACCAGTTTGTCTTTAACGTCCGCTAAACCCGACTCCACTGACAGACACTGGTCAACATCAAACAGCGAGTGTTCGATCCCACTCTCTGTTAATAGCTTCATATCCTGCTGAATAGCATCGAGTTGCTTCTCGCTTCTGAATACTTGCAAGGTGCCTTTCTGCCTGCCCTCATAAGCTAAATCTTCACTGGTTCTTAGATGAGTGAGACACTCTCGACTGAAGTTTGCCACTCTTAACATGCGTGACTTATTCATGGCGTACTTGGCTTCATTACAGTTGGCCAACATCTTAGTCGCCCAAGCAACTAATTCAGGAGAAAGTGACGGCTTCACTTTTAGAGGCGCGTGCTCTTGGGTAAGCCATTTCATTGCTTTCAACGGAATCCCCGGTGCCGCCCATGGTGAAGAATATCCGTAAGAAATTTGCCCTGCATTCGCAAAGCTGGTTTCTTTACCACTGCTATCTTGACGCTCAATAACCGTCACTGAATGACCTTCTTTCGCCAGATACCAAGCACTGGTTAACCCAATAACACCACTGCCAATCACAATAACTTCCATTCTCTTCCCCTAATGCCCGACAAAGCCAAAATCTGTCGAACACAGCTGTCAGTCTAAAACTCGTTTCGTTAATGGTTTGTAACTTATTCTGCGTATGTTGACTTATCAATAGGGAGAGCGTTGACATAAACTCAATTAGACTAAAAAACGAATTCGGCAGTTTGGAACTGTGATATTGGCGGTATTTGGAAGTTTGGGAGCAGTCGTTACCTAAATCGATTAAGCCTAGATATTGTAAGCGTCATGACTCAAGAAAGTGGCATTCTCGAGTAAGAAATCTAACAAGGTTTCGGCCTGTAGCGTGAGTGCGCGGCCTTTTAAAGATTGAACCTTAACCGTCGCCTTCGATAGCATCTCCAACTCGGTCGCAACCACTTCAATCTGTCCTGACTTTATCTCATCGAACACCGTGAGCTTAGGCATAAAGGTGACACCCAACCCTGCTGAGACAAAGTTAGTCAGTGCAGTGACTGAGTTAGTCTGAAGCTTAGGTTCTAACGTGAAATGCGACATTTGCTCGGCCTGCTTGACCAATCGACCCATCCCTGTTGAGTTGTCGATCAACGCCAAAGACACATCCTTAATATCTTGCAGTGTCACAGGCGCTTCTTTCATCGTAAGGAAGTGCCCCTTCGGAGCAATCAATTCGAGCGGATGGCTACGTTCAACGTGGGAGTGCAGCTTAGGATGTGGAGCAGAAGCATAGGTTATTGCGAAGTCTATCTGTTGATCTTCCAACATCTTGACCGCGTCCAATGCCCCAGCAATTTCAATAGAAAGGTTGATATCAGGATAACGGGTCATAAAGGTTTGCATCGGCTTTGACACCAAGTTGGTAATAAACCCTTCACCGATGGCAATACTGACACTGCCTCCTTTGAGGTTTTTAAGCTTGGCTAGTCGAGTAAGCACTGCAGCCTCTCCACGAACAATGGAACGATAGTAATGCAACAGTTCATTACCCGCCTCAGTCAACAGTGATTGGCGGTTGTTGCGCTCCCATACTTTCATTTCCGCTTGCGCTTCGAGCTGGGTCAGCATTCTGCTCATTGCAGCAGGGTCAACATTCATCATCTTGGATGCCTTACGCAATGAGCCATACTTAGACAACGCGTTTAAATACTCAAGAGCGCGGATATTAAAGTGATGCATTCAACTTCCTTGTGATTCGACTGACACTAGATCAAGCGTCTCACAAATTGGCTGCGAACATGTATCCCATTTTATCAAGAACGTATTTACACTTACTAACTTGTGCACCGAGTCACTTCAAGGCAGCTAAAGGCTCATGCTCGTTTATTCGATCTACTCTTGATAGACAGATGGAAAGAGCTTAAAGAACCTGTTTGAAACCGCTTAACGAAACATTTTCGATGACATGGCACCTGTGAGGTTCGGCTTTCACTTGAGTAATACTAATCACAGTAAATAAGTGATCAAACATAGCGTAGGAAAAAAGCTTGAGA
>NZ_AJZM02000264.1 GCF_000272405.2 Vibrio tasmaniensis 1F-187 | reverse complement strand
CTTTGGAGGGAGTAACGCTTCGCTACTTTTCGGGCAATAAAAAAAGCACTCTCCAGAAGTATGAAGAGTGCCCTTATCCCTGCGGGGCATCACTTTACCAATCGTTGCTATAAGCCACTAGGGTTAAAGTAATAAAGTTTTGTACATGGTGAGTCTGATTACCATCAAACCATTGGCATTCAGTAGTAGTACCATCGATTATTGCAGACACCGTCATTATTGGGCCGCCACTCGCAAGCTGAACTTGATTACCTACTTGAAACATAACATTCTCCTTTAATTAATCTCATTACTTTATATGGGGGGAAATAGATAAAAATCAAGGCGTTCTGGTTACAATGCGCATTGTGCAAATTATGT
>NZ_AJZM02000263.1:199-36187 GCF_000272405.2 Vibrio tasmaniensis 1F-187 | reverse complement strand
AGTCTCTCCGACCGCACCATTATTGAATAGAACCCAGCTTTTTAGCTGGGTTTTGTTTTATCTGGAATATGTAAATCTGCAAGCCAAGTCACCAAGTATTCTCTCCTATAACCTCACTTTTACTACAATTTTATTAGACAATGTCTGCTCCATTTTCTAACTGAGTATGACTGCCTATGAAAACCCTCCCTTTAACGATCGGTTGCTACACAGATTCTCCAAGTAATAGCCAAGGTGTATATCAAACTCTGTTAGATCTAGAAACGGGAACGCTGTTGCCTTTAGAGCTTATAGCGGCCTGCACTAACCCCTCGTTTATTACCACGACAAAGTTGGGGGTCTACACAGCTTCTGAAGTTGACCAAAAGATGCAACCACAACTGATTCATATACCGAATTCTGATTCAACAATAGCGTCAAATACAGGGCCAATCTCAGGAGATCACCCTTGTCATATCACGATAGATCCCCACAATAAGTTTGCTATTACATCGCAATATTCATCAGGGACATTCGATATCTTTAGTTTAAGTATCAATGGCAATATCGATAAACGGCTCAAAATACTCAAAATGGTTGGTTCTGGACCTAATGCAGAAAGACAAACGGGCCCACATGCACATCAAAGCCTTTTCCTAAAGAACTCTCCGCAGTTTGTGACCGTCGATCTCGGAACCGATCGAATCAACTTCTATTGCTTTGACGAAGAGCAAGAAGAGTTCCTTGATGAACCAATGCAATCTATCAAAGTGCGTGCAGGGAATGGACCTCGTCATCTAACCTTTAACCAAGCTGAAGATAGAGCTTATGTGGTATGTGAGCTCTCTGAAACGATATTGATTTTGGAAAAGTCTTTAGGAGTGTGGAATATTGTGGAAGAAGTTGATGTACTTCCTAATATGGAAAAAGGAGAAGCGGCGGCTGCAATTAAGCTATCGCCAGATGAGCAATTCCTTTATGTGTCTTGCCGACATCAATCCAGAATCAGTTGTTTTAGAATAGACTCCGTCACTCAAAAGCTCATTTTTATGGATAGTTACGATGTTGAAGGTAAGTTCCCTCGCGACTTTCATATCACTAATGACGGGCAATGGCTTATCGCCGCAAACCAGCACTCCAACAACCTCACATCATTCAAACGAGATATTGAAGATGGCTCCCTCACCTATACTGGATGCTCTTTAGCCATCGATGCACCTGTGTGTGTAACGCAATAGTATTAAGATACTAAGTACTAAGCACTAAGCACTAAGCACTATCACGAAATCAAAAAAGGAGAGCCTCAGCTCTCCTTCTTTTTATAACTCAATAATTTGGACTAACCAATCACAACCCTAAAGCGTATTTAAGTACCTGTGATTTAATCGGCCCTGAGTTTTCTGCTAGCTTTAGTGCAGCATTACGCACAAACTTAAGTGGGCCAATGTCATTGCTAAACGTTTTGTAGAAAAAGTCCATGCCACTTTGCATCATTAGATTGTCACCTCTTCTGATCACTTCATAGCGTCTCGCCACAGATTGATTCAATTCACCTTTCCCTTGGGTGATATCCAATAGTGCTGCCACATCTTTAAAACCCAAGTTAACACCCTGCCCTGCTAGAGGGTTAATCGTATGTGCAGAGTCCCCGACTAAAATACAGTTATTCTTTGAGTATGATTGAGCATGACGTCGTGTCAGAGGAAAAGAACCCGAGTTCAAAACTTTGATATCACCTAACTCTTTAGGAAAGTGAGTAAGTACTTCATTACGTAGTTTTTCAGGGGGCATTGCTGACAGTTGCTTAATACGCAGTGGAGAATCATACCAAACTAACGAGCCCTGCCCGACTTCTTGATCGTCAGAGATTAGAGAACACAAAGGCAAAAATGAACGAGGACCACTTGGTAAAAATTGCTGCCAAGTAATATCTTGCTGAGGCTGTTCTGTTTCTACGTTGATAAGCATGCAGTGCTGTCGGTAATCCCAAGCCGTAATACCAATCCCTGCTTGCTGACGGACGGCTGAATTTGCGCCATCAGCGCCAACCACCCACTTCGCTGACAACTGAGTACCCGACTGAAGCTTGACTATATTGGTTTCACCAAACTCAATCTCATCGAGCTTTTCTGGACATAACAGTTCGAGATTGTTGTAGGCATCAAACTGAGCCCATAAACCCAATTGGATTAATCGATTCTCAACGATGTAACCTAAACGAGGTAAATCAAGAGATGCAGCATCAAACCGAGTACGACACTCTGGGTGTTCCCAAGTTTCCAATCGCTTGTAAGAACAGACGCGCATCGCTGCAATACTTTGCCATGCACCAAGATCTTCAAGCAAATCGACCGATGCTTGAGAAATCGCTGACACACGAATGTCCATCGCTTGCGACTCATCAAAAGCTTGTGGGGCAAAACCTTCGATCACCGCAACACTCAGACCTTGCTTTGCAAAACCGATTGCTGTTGCTGCACCAACCATGCCACCACCGACTACTACAATATCGTAACTGTTCATATTTTGTACTTATCAGTTTGATTCTTTGACTGTTTTTGATTGTACTTTTTCATAACTAACTTGTAACCAAAAACCTTATTCGAAAAAAGGGTTATCCCTTATGGCATATGGCGTTAACGATAATAAAAACCACTACATAAGAGATTTGTTCAGACTACTAGTCAGTCGGTTTTGAAACCAGTACAATACGCCGCTTGCCGCTAGAGCCTGTCATAAAATTGAATACCGAATTATGACGAACGGAGCTAGCGGATGAATAATGGGCGATTTGCTCCCTTAAATTAAACTAACGATCGAGCGAACATATAATGAGTAAGAAACTGCTAATTAAAACTTGGGGCTGTCAGATGAATGAATATGATTCATCAAAAATGGCCGACCTGCTTAACGCTGCAAATGGCTATGAGCTAACTGAAGTACCTGAGGAAGCAGACGTACTACTATTGAATACTTGTTCTATCCGCGAAAAAGCGCAAGAAAAAGTATTCCACCAGCTTGGTCGTTGGAAAACGCTTAAAGATAAAAAAGAAGGTGTGGTGATCGGTGTGGGTGGCTGCGTAGCGACTCAAGAAGGTGATCACATTCGTCAACGTGCACCATACGTAGACGTTATCTTTGGCCCACAAACATTGCACCGTTTGCCAGAGATGATTAAGTCATCACTGTCTAACGAAAAGCCAGTAATGGACATCTCTTTCCCAGAGATCGAAAAGTTCGATAACCTGCCCGAGCCAAAAGCTGAAGGCGCGACGGCGTTCGTTTCTATCATGGAAGGTTGTTCTAAATACTGTACTTACTGCGTTGTACCATACACACGTGGTGAAGAAGTTAGCCGTCCAATGGATGATGTACTTTTCGAAGTTGCTCAACTTGCAGAGCAAGGCGTACGTGAAGTTAACCTGCTAGGTCAAAACGTAAACGCATACCGCGGTCCAACTCACGAAGGTGATATCTGTTCATTCGCAGAACTGCTTCGTCTTGTTGCTTCTATCGACGGTATCGACCGTATTCGTTTCACAACAAGCCACCCGCTTGAGTTTGGTGACGACATCATTGAAGTTTACAAAGATACACCAGAACTAGTGAGCTTCCTTCACCTACCAGTACAAAGTGGTAGTGACCGTATTCTTACGATGATGAAGCGTCCGCATACGGCTATCGAGTACAAATCTATTATCCGTAAACTGCGTAAAGCTCGTCCTGACATTCAAATCAGCTCTGACTTTATTGTTGGTTTCCCTGGTGAGTCTAAGCAAGACTTCCAAGATACAATGAAGCTAATTAAAGAAGTTGATTTCGATATGAGCTTCAGCTTTGTTTTCTCTCCACGTCCAGGTACGCCAGCGGCAGATTACCCATGTGATGTACCAGCACAAGAGAAGAAAGATCGTCTGTACGAACTGCAGCAAACGGTAAACACACAAGCTATGCGTTTCTCTCGTCTAATGTTAGGCACAGAGCAACGTATCCTTGTTGAAGGTCCATCAAGAAAGAACCTAATGGAACTTCGCGGCCGTACAGAAAACAGCCGTGTTGTGAACTTCGAAGGTTCTGCAGACCTAATCGGCCAGTTCGTAGATGTGAAGATCACTGAGGTTTACACCAACTCACTACGTGGTGAGCTAGTTCGCACAGAAAAAGACATGGGTCTACGCGTTGTTATGACTCCAGCAGAAATGATGGAAAAAACTAAACGTGAAGACGAGCTAGGTGTAGCAACATTTACGCCATAGGCAATACAACTGTTTGAGCACAAAGCGCAAACACAAAGCTTGAAATTACCTAACTAAGTGACCATCTTAGAAATAGGGATATCACCATCAGAAGCCCGGTCTAAATCGGGCTTTTTGCTCTTTGTTTTATTTAAGAGTGAGTGGCACAAAATGAGAGGCTAATTTGAGCAATAAAATCGTTACCTTAGAGATAAATCTAGAGCCAGCAGACAACAAGCGCTTGGCAAGTTTATGCGGACCATTTGACGACAACATCAAGCATCTTGAGCGTCGTCTGGGCGTTGAGATTAATTACCGTAGCAACTTTTTCACCATTGTCGGTAAGCCTCACACTACAGCCGCAGCTTTAGACATCATCAAACACCTCTATGTTGAAACGGCTCCAGTTAAAGGCAACATAATCGATATCGAACCAGAGCAAATACATCTGGCGATCACCGAATCTGGCATTTTGGATCAACACGTCGAGTCTGAAATTGACTACGGCAAAGAAGTGACCATTAAAACTAAAAAAGGCGTTATCAAACCTCGAACGCCAAACCAAGCTCAATACTTGATGAACATGGTGACTCATGACATCACCTTTGGTATTGGGCCAGCAGGTACAGGTAAAACCTACTTGGCAGTCGCAGCAGCGGTAGATGCTCTTGAACGCCAAGAGGTTCGCCGAATCCTACTGACTCGTCCTGCTGTTGAAGCCGGTGAGAAGCTTGGTTTCCTACCGGGTGATTTAAGCCAGAAAGTAGACCCATATTTGCGTCCACTTTACGATGCGCTGTTTGAGATGCTTGGCTTTGAGCGAGTTGAGAAGCTGATTGAACGTAACGTAATTGAAGTTGCGCCACTGGCTTACATGCGTGGTCGTACATTGAATGATGCGTTTATCATTCTTGATGAGAGCCAAAACACCACGGTAGAACAGATGAAGATGTTCTTAACCCGTATCGGTTTTAACTCACGCGCTGTGATCACTGGTGATATTACGCAAATCGATTTACCTCGTGGTGCAAAATCAGGCTTACGCCATGCGACTGAAGTGCTCAATGAAGTCGACGACATTAGCTTCAACTTCTTTATGTCTGAAGACGTCGTTCGTCACCCTGTGGTAGCCCGTATCGTCAACGCGTACGAGAAGTGGGAAGCAAAAGACCAGAAAGAGCGCAAAGAGTTTGAAAAGCGTAAACGTGAAGAGCGCGAAGCCAAACTTCTTGAGGCTCAGCAGGCAGTTACGACACAATTAGCAACACAAAATAGTTCTGTAATTGCAGAACAAGGTGATAAATAGATGTCTATTGAACTAGACCTACAATTAGCGGTCGAAAATGAGCAAGGTCTTCCAACTGAGCTAGATATTCAGCTTTGGTTGGACAAGACCATTCCTCAGTTTCAAGAGAATGCTGAGTTGACGGTTCGTATCGTTGATACGCAAGAAAGCCACCAGCTCAATCATGAATATCGTGGCAAAGACAAGCCAACTAACGTGTTGTCTTTTCCATTCGAGGCTCCTCCAGGGATCGAGTTAGATCTACTGGGCGACCTCATTATCTGCCGCCAAGTTGTCGAAAAAGAAGCAGAAGAACAAAGTAAGCCTCTGCTAGCACACTGGGCTCATATGGTTGTACATGGCAGTCTGCATCTGCTAGGTTATGATCATATCGAAGATGATGAAGCTGAAGAGATGGAGTCACTCGAGACAGAAATCATGCAATCTATGGGGTTTGAAGACCCTTACATTCTAGAAAAGTAAATTGATTCTAGTAAAGTAGATTGCAGAGAAACAATAACTCATCGAACCTGTGATTTTCGCAGAAATCTGAGTTGTAACGTGTGCTATCACACTTCTGATAGCGTTATTTTTTGAGAAATCATGAACGAAGGTAACCCCCCCACTTCTGAGGGAAGTAAAAAATCTGAAGGTCCGAGTAGAAAGTCCTTCTTTGAACGCCTAGGCCAACTATTTCAAGGTGAAGTAAAAGATCGCCAAGAGCTCGTAGATGTAATCCGCGACTCAGAAATTAATGACCTAATTGACCACGACACACGCGACATGCTCGAGGGTGTTATGGAAATTTCAGAGATGCGAGTACGCGATATCATGCTGCCTCGCTCTCAAATGGTTACAGTTGAACGCACCGATGATCTAGATACATTGATTGCGCTCATTACTGATGCTCAACACTCTCGCTACCCAGTGATCAGTGAAGATAAAGACCATGTTGAAGGCATTCTATTAGCGAAGGACCTACTTAAGTATTTGGGTTCAGAAAGTGCCCCATTTGATATCGAACAAGTGATTCGCCCTGTCGTGGTTGTTCCTGAAAGTAAGCGAGTTGATCGCCTGCTTAAGGAGTTCCAAGAAGAGCGTTACCACATGTCTATCGTTGTCGATGAGTTTGGCGGAGTTTCTGGCCTGGTAACCATTGAAGATATCCTCGAAGAAATCGTTGGTGAAATTGAAGACGAGTTCGACGATGAAGAAGAGCTAGATATTCGTAAGCTGAGTAAGCATACCTTCTCTGTAAAAGCTTTAACCACTATTGAAGAGTTCAACGATACGTTTAACACTGCCTTTAGTGACGATGAAGTGGATACGGTAGGCGGCATGGTTATGACAGCACTCGGTCACCTGCCGGTTCGTGGCGAAATTGTAGAAATCGAAAACTACCATTTCAAAATAACATCAGCAGATAACCGTCGTGTGATTCAGCTACAGGTAACCATTCCTGACGAACAGCCTCTTCCGACTATCGAAGAATAACAACTTCTCTCTAAAGAGATGACAGAAATTAGATGACTAAGACATTTATTCATCGCCTATTACGGCCGCTTGCGGCCGTTTTTGTTGGCGCTATAACCACCCTTTCATTCGCTCCATACTCTATATGGCCTCTTGCTATTCTCAGCCCAGCTTTGTTGCTGTTACTGATCCACAACCGCTCTCCTAAGAGTGCGCTTTGGATTGGCTACGCATGGGGTTTAGGTCAATTCACGACAGGTATCAGCTGGGTATACGTCAGCATTGATGGTTTTGGCGGCATGCCACTGGCTGCCAACCTATTTTTGATGGCATTGCTTGTTGGCTACCTAGCCGTTTATTCGGGTCTATTTACCTGGAGCTTGAACAAGTTCTTCCCTGCTAATAACCTAAGCCGCTTTTTCCTTGCAGCTCCTGCATTGTGGTTAATCAGTGATTGGCTACGTGGCTGGGTAATGACGGGCTTCCCTTGGCTTTGGTTAGGCTACAGCCAAATCGATTCGCCACTAGGTTCATTTGCACCGATTGGCGGCGTCGAGTTAGTAACTCTAGCGATCATTGTTTCAGCCTCTGCATTCGCTTATGCGATTGTTAACAGGGCCTGGAGTATCGCTATCATTCCTGCCGTCGTATTTAGCACCGGTTTTGGTATTCGCAACATCGATTGGGTCACGCCGAACCCGGAAAAAACTACGTCAGTCGTCTTAATACAAGGCAACGTCGATCAAGACAGCAAATGGCTGCCGAGTCATCGCTGGCCAACCATGATGAAGTACACCGACCTAAGCAGAGAAAACTGGGATGCCGATATCATCATCTGGCCTGAAGCGGCTATTCCAGCATTCGAAGTTGAGATTCCATCTTTCCTACGCAACATAGACAGTGCAGCCAAGATGAACAACAGCTCGATCATCACTGGCGTGCTGAATCAATCTGAAGATAAGAAGTACTACAACAGTGTTCTTTCACTTGGTGTGAATCCATATGGTGAGTACAGCTACGATCCAGACGAGCGCTATCATAAACACCATTTGTTACCGTTTGGTGAGTTTGTTCCGTTTGAAGATATCTTGCGCCCATTAGCACCGTTCTTTAACTTGCCAATGTCATCATTTAGCCGTGGCGACTTTGTTCAACCAAACATCGTAGCAAATGGTCGTCATCTAGCGCCTGCGTTGTGTTATGAGATCATATTTAATGATCAAGTTAGACAAAACGTAACAGATGAAACTGACTTTATTCTAACGCTCTCTAACGATGCGTGGTTTGGTCGTTCGATTGGGCCATTGCAACATATGGAAATTGCACAGATGCGTGCTCTAGAGCTTGGTAAGCCGCTTATTCGCTCTACCAACAATGGTGTGACGGCTGTTACCGATTATAAAGGCAACATCATCAAACAAGTGCCTCAGTTTGAAACGGCCGTATTAAAAGCTGAACTCATTTCAACGGATGGTCAAACGCCTTATCACACAGTTGGTACTTGGCCACTGTACATCTGGGCGTTGCTCAGTTTGGTGATGGGTTGGGTAATTAGAAAGCCAAAGAGCTAGATTCGAAGAAAAATGATTAGAGGGTTGACTGATTGAGTCAACCCTTTTTTATTGCCGCAGTTTGAAGTTAATTACATGTTTACGGTTTAAGGGCTTTACGACTAAACCCTTTAGAACCACATTTAATGCATGGAATGATATTGGTTGGGTGGTTATATTCGGTTTGATGACCACACTCGTCACATACCAAAGTACCTAACCCAATGACTTCACCCGCTTGATATAGGCCCTGATGCTCTAAATCTTGGAACAGTTCAACCCATTCCACCTTAGTTCGATCAGTGATGTCCAACAGCCCTTGCCAAATAGAGTCTGCAATCATCAAATAAAACGGACCACTTTTGCTCTCTTCATAGCTTTCGGAAAACTCTTTTAAATCCGATTTTACGTAAGCGGAAATCAACGACAGCTCGTCTTTGGTCATGTCATTGGCTGCTTTCGCAAACTTACCTGACGTTTCGATTTTGTTGTTGAGCTCTTCAGGACTATGCTTCAGCGTTTCGATGACCTCTTCAACCACTTCTTCATAGAGTGCTTTTTTCTTCGGCATAACAACCTCCTTAAGATAACCAACTTTTACGCGGGCAAACGGGTGCGTCACAATGCACTCCCGCTCACAAACAAATGCAATTCATACTCTTAAGTATAGTTGCCCTGCGAAATTCAGTGAAAATTACGCCATCTACTAGGCAGCAACTGCAAGTATGAAGGGTATAACTATTGTTGTACTAGGCTCCTTTAGGTATTCTATGACGATCTGTAAGATTCTGTTCTAACCGAACTCACAAATTCCAAGATAACCGGATACCATCGATGCAAGAACAATATAACCCGCAAGAGATTGAACAAAAGGTTCAACAACACTGGGATAACAGCGAGACTTTCGTTGTAAGTGAAGACCCAAACAAAGAAAAATTCTACTGTCTTTCTATGTTCCCTTACCCAAGTGGCCGACTGCACATGGGTCACGTGCGTAACTACACCATCGGTGATGTGGTATCTCGTTTCCAACGTCTACAAGGCAAAAACGTAATGCAGCCAATCGGTTGGGATGCATTCGGCCTACCAGCAGAAAACGCAGCTGTAAAAAACAACACAGCGCCTGCTCCGTGGACTTACGAAAACATCGAATACATGAAAAACCAGCTTAAGCTTTTAGGCTTTGGTTACGACTGGAAACGTGAATTCGCAACGTGTACTCCTGAGTACTACCGTTGGGAACAAGAGTTCTTCACGAAGCTTTACGAACAAGGCCTAGTTTACAAGAAGACATCTTCTGTTAACTGGTGTCCAAACGACCAAACGGTTCTTGCAAACGAGCAAGTAGAAGACGGTTGCTGCTGGCGTTGTGATACTCCGGTAGAACAAAAGAAAATCCCACAGTGGTTCATTAAAATCACTGAGTACGCTCAAGAGCTACTAGACGATCTAGACAACCTTGAAGGTTGGCCTGAAATGGTTAAGACCATGCAGCGCAACTGGATCGGCCGCTCTGAAGGTGTTGAACTATCTTTCGCTGTTAACGGTGAAGAAGCGCCATTAGAAGTGTACACAACACGTCCTGATACACTAATGGGTGTTTCTTACGTTGGTATCGCCGCAGGTCACCCTCTTGCAGAGAAAGCATCACAGAACAACCCTGAGCTTGCAGCATTCGTTGAAGAATGTCGTAACACCAAAGTGGCTGAAGCTGAACTCGCAACGATGGAAAAGAAAGGCATGGATACTGGCCTAACAGCTATCCACCCTCTTAACGGTCGTGTTGTTCCTGTTTACGTAGCTAACTTCGTTCTTATGGATTACGGCACAGGTGCTGTAATGGCGGTTCCTGCTCACGATCAACGTGACTACGAATTCGCAACTAAGTACGGCATCGATATCATCCCAGTAATCAAACCTGAAGACGGTTCTGAGCTAGATGTGTCTGAAGCGGCTTACACTGAGAAAGGCGTACTGTTCGATTCTGGTGAATTCGATGGTCTTGCGTTCCAAGAAGCATTCGATGCAATCGCTGCGAAACTGGAAACTGAAGGCAAAGGTAAGAAGACTGTAAACTTCCGTCTGCGTGACTGGGGTGTATCTCGTCAGCGTTACTGGGGTGCTCCAATCCCAATGGTAACCACTGAAGACGGTGAAGTTCACCCAGTACCAGCGGACCAGCTGCCAGTCATTCTTCCAGAAGACGTGGTAATGGATGGCGTTACTAGCCCAATCAAAGCTGACAAATCTTGGGCTGAAACAACATTCAATGGCGAACCTGCTCTTCGTGAGACTGATACGTTCGATACGTTCATGGAGTCTTCATGGTACTACGCACGTTACTGTTCACCACAAGCTGACGATATTCTAGATCCAGAGAAAGCAAACTACTGGTTGCCAGTTGACCAATACGTTGGTGGTATCGAGCACGCATGTATGCACCTGCTTTACTCTCGCTTCTTCCACAAGCTTCTTCGTGATGCGGGTTACGTGACATCTGATGAACCGTTCAAGCAACTTCTATGTCAAGGCATGGTTCTAGCTGACGCGTTCTACCACACGAACGAGAAAGGCACGAAGGAATGGATTGCTCCAACTGACGTGACTATCGACCGTGACGCGAAAGGTCGTATTGAAAAAGCAGTCGACAACCAAGGCCGCGACGTTGAACACTCAGGCATGATCAAAATGTCTAAGTCGAAAAACAACGGTATCGACCCACAAGAGATGGTAGACAAGTACGGTGCTGACACTGTACGTCTATTCATGATGTTTGCTTCTCCTGCAGACATGACACTTGAATGGCAAGAATCTGGCGTTGAAGGCGCAAACCGCTTCCTTAAGCGTGTTTGGAAACTGGTTCACGCTCACTCTTCTAAAGGTGCAGCTGAATCTGTTGATGCTTCTGCTTTGTCTGGTGACCAAAAAGCACTTCGTCGTGATATCCACAAGACTATCGCGAAAGTAACGGACGATATCGGCCGCCGCCAAACGTTCAACACAGCAATCGCTGCGATCATGGAATTGATGAACAAGCTAGCGAAAGCGCCTCAAGAGTCTGTACAAGATCGTGCAATTCTTGATGAAGCACTAAAAGCAGTTGTACGTATGCTTTACCCTATGACGCCACACATCTCTTACGAAATGTGGATTGCATTGGGTGAATCAAACGTAGACTCAGCAACATGGCCAACTTTCGATGAGAAAGCGCTAGTTGAAGACGAGAAGACTATCGTTGTAATGATCAACGGTAAGCTACGAGCAAAACTAACGGTTGCTGCTGACGCGACAGAAGAGCAAGTTCGTGAGCTTGGTCTAAATGATGAGAACGCTAAGAAGTTCCTAGATGGGTTAACTATCCGTAAAGTTATCTTCGTACCTGGTAAGCTTCTAAACATCGTTGCGAACTAATTTCGCTAACATTGTGCAATTGCTAAAGAATTAAAGAACTTAATTCATCAAAAGCAGTCTGTAGACAGGGTAGCTAATAACCCTGTCTACTTATTTAAGCGCTTTAGACTTGAGCCTAACAACTCTAACTAACTAAAGCTTTTTAATAAGTATTCTACCTTCATGAGAGCCATCAAATAATGCGCCTGAATTCACTATCTTCATTGAAAGTTACTATTGTTGTTCTAACCGTTAGCCTACTGAGCGCCTGTGGTTTTCACCTGCGCGGTGATTACTCTGTGCCAGAAGAACTCAACAAAATCTCTGTGACCAGTTACGACCAATACAGTACGTTTACACGTATGATGAAAAGCCAGCTGCGTATGAATGATGTAGAAATCGTGCCACCTGCTGAGAACACACCTAACCTGCACATCATTAGCGAAGGCGTCGGTGAGCGAACGCTGTCTCTTTATCAAGGTTCTCAAAAAACAGGTCCTCGAGCAGCTGAAAAAGAGCTAACGTTCAAAGCAAGATACCGCGTAACTATCCCGGATTTAGGCTCAAAGACATTCTCAACCAGCGTAACCCGCAGTTATCTAGATAACCCGTTAACTGCACTTGCGAAATCGGTTGAGCGTGACATGATAGAAGACGAAATGCGCAAACTTGCTACGAGCCAAATCCTTCGTCAAATGGCTCGATTAAAAGCTAACATTGCAGCTGATAGTATGAACCTAGAAAAGCTTGAACAGGTTCAAGTAAAAGAGCTTGAGAAACAATACAACATCAAAAACATTGAAATTGAAGACGTAGAGATCACTCCGACTTCAGAAGAAGAGTCAACGTTAAGTGAATCAGCAGAGCAATAGGTTTATTTAATGCGTATTTTTGCTGATCGTTTATCTGAGCAACTTGCTAAGCAGTTAAGCAACGTTTACCTAATTTTTGGTAACGAACCTTTACTACTGCAGGAAAGCCGAGAAGCGATTCAAAAGACAGCCAAAGAGCAAGGTTTCGAAGAACGCCACCGCTTTGCTATTGATAGCAGTCTCGACTGGAATCAAGTTTACGACTGCACTCAAGCATTGAGCCTATTCTCTAGTCGTCAGCTCATCGAACTTGAATTGCCAGAGTCCGGGGTCAATGCCGCAATAGCAAAAGAGCTGCTCGCAATTTCAGAGCATATTCATAGCGACATCTTGTTGATCTTGGTGGGTACCAAGCTCACTAAAGCTCAAGAAAGCGCTAAGTGGTTTAAAGCACTCTCGAATCAAGGCCACTGGATCAGCTGCCTAACCCCAGACGTTAGCCGATTACCTCAGTTTGTTCAAACACGCTGTCGTCAGTTCGGCTTATCACCGGATCCTGAAGCGATACAAATGTTGGCGCAATGGCATGAGGGTAATCTATTTGCGCTCACCCAAAGCCTAGAAAAACTGGCTCTCCAATACCCAGATGGAAAGCTCACATTAGTACGTTTAGAAGAATCGCTGAGTCGACACAACCACTTTACGCCATTCCATTGGAGTGATGCGTTATTAGCAGGCAAAGGCAATCGTGCACAGCGAATCCTGCGTCAGTTAGAAGCCGAAGGTGTCGAACCCGTTATCTTATTGCGCAGCATACAACGTGAGCTTGCTCTGCTATTACAAATGCAGCAACAAATGAAGCAGATGCCAATCGCGCAGGTATTTGAAAAGCACCGTGTCTGGCAATCCAAAAAAACTATTTATAACGCTGCGCTAACAAGAGTTTCGATATCTCAATTACACTCCCTGTTTGCGCTACTCACTCAAGTAGAATTAATGACAAAAACGCAATATGAACAGTCGCCTTGGCCACTAATTCATCAGTTAAGCGTAGAGTTTTGTACCCCTTCAGCTTCAATCCCATTTCACGCATAAAAGCGTGGTATATTCTAGGGTCAACAGACCCTAAAAAGCTAAACTCAGATTAAAGGAACACCCCGTGTTACGTGAAGAACTAAAAGATTTTCTTGCAGACAAAGCCGACGACATGAAAGCAGAATCGATTGTGACTATCGATGTAGAAGGCAAATCAAGTGTTACTGACTACATGATTGTTTGTACTGGTACATCTAAGCGCCATGTTGCCTCTATTGCACAGCATGTTGCTGATGAAGTGCGCAAGGCTGGCATGAATCCCCTTGGCATGGACGGCCAAAAAGAAGGTGAATGGGTTGTTCTAGATATGGGCACAAGCATGCTTCACGTTATGCAAGAAGAGCATCGTGAACTGTACCAACTAGAAAAACTTTGGGGCTAAGCTTTGAAGATCCAGTTAATCGCAGTTGGTACAAAAATGCCAAAGTGGGTTGAAGAAGGCTTTAAAGAATATAAACGCCGCTTCCCTCATGATATGCCATTAGAACTCATTGAAATCACTGCGGGAAAACGCGGTAAAAATGCCGATATTGCACGTATTCTTCAAAAAGAAGGCGAAGCAATGTTAGCTGCAGTTCCAAAAGGCAACCGCATTGTCACACTTGATATCCCAGGAAGAAAGTGGGATACGCCTCAACTCGCAGAGCAATTGGAAAGTTGGAAGCTGGATGGCCGTGACGTTTCTATCCTTATTGGCGGGCCTGAAGGATTAGCACCAGCATGTAAAGCGGCAGCAGACCAAAGCTGGTCTCTGTCAGCACTTACTCTCCCTCACCCATTAGTACGCGTTATCATGGCTGAAAGCTTGTATCGAGCTTGGAGCGTCACTGCTAACCACCCTTATCATCGAGAATAAGCGTTAATGTTACGTAAACGTAGCCAAATTCGTGATTACAAAGCAGAAGCACGACTATTTACTAGTCGTGCTTTTGTTGCGTTTGCAGGGATTATAGTGATGATGAGCTTACTGGTTGTGAACCTTTACAATATCCAAGTTAATCAATATCAGGACTATAAAACCCGCTCCAACGACAACCGCATCAAAGTTGTTCCAATCGCACCCAACCGTGGTTTAATTTACGACCGCAACGGTGTACTTCTTGCAGAAAACCGGCCCGTTTTTAATCTGGAGATCACCCCAGAAAAAGTCAAAAACATGGAAGATACGCTTGTTCGTTTACAAGCGTTAATTGACATACCACCGGAGCGTATCGAACGTTTTAATCGTGATCGTCGTAATTCACGTCGCTTCAAATCAGTACCGATTCTAAATCAGCTCACCGAAGAACAAGTGGCGGTCTTTTCTGTAAATCAACATAAGTTCCCAGGCGTTGAAGTGACAGGTACGCTAAAACGTTTCTACCCTTATGGTGATGTTCTCACCCACGTAATTGGCTATGTCTCGCGAATCAACGATCGCGACATGCAGCGCTTGGTTCGTGAAGAGAAAGACGCCAATTACCAAGCCACCCGCGATATCGGTAAACTCGGCATTGAGCGCTATTACGAAGACATGCTACACGGCACCGCTGGCTATCAAGAAGTCGAAGTAAACAGCCGTGGACGAGTGATCCGCACTCTTAAATTTGTGCCTTCGGCTCCGGGCAAAGATATCGTGCTCAACTTAGATATCAAACTTCAGCTATACGTGCATAAACTGCTTGATGGACGTCGTGGTTCAGCAGTGGTTCTCGACCCGAAAGACAATGGCGTATTAGCCATGGTTTCCAGCCCAAGCTACGACCCAAATGCCTTTGTGCATGGTATTTCTTCGAAAGGTTATAATGCTCTGCTTCAAGACAAAGACCGACCTTTAGTTAACCGCGCAACGCTAGGAATTTATCCGCCGGCATCGACGATCAAACCCTTCATTGCCGTCGCAGCTCTGCAAGAAGGTGTGATTACACCCAACACAACGCGTAATGACCCGGGCTATTGGAAGATTCCAAACTCGAAAACGAAGCCGTTCCGCGACTGGTTACGTTGGGGACACGGTGTCGTTGACATAGAGAAAGCCATTGAAGAATCGGTTGATACCTTCTTCTACCAAATCTCATTTGATTTAGGCATCGATCGCTTATCTAAATGGATGATGTTATTCGGTTTTGGTGATTACACTGGCATCGACATTTACGAAGAAAGCAAAGCGAATATGCCCACTCGCGAATGGAAAATGGCCAGACACCGTGTACCTTGGTATCAAGGTGACACCATCCCTGTCGGTATTGGCCAGGGCTACTGGACAGCAACACCAATGCAGATTGCAAAAGCGACTTCAGTATTGGTCAATGAAGGAGAGGTAACCGCTCCCCATTTACTACGCGCGACAATTGAGAACGGTCAACCGTTCGATGAACAAACGATATCTGAAATCGAAACGTACCCTCCGGTAACTGGTGTTAAGCAGAGATACTGGGATATCGCGCAAGAAGGCATGAGATTGGTAAACCACGGAAAGAAAGGCACAGCAAGACGCTCATTCCAAAAAATGTCTTATCAAACTGCTGGTAAATCAGGTACTGCACAAGTCTTCGGTCTAAAAGAAGATGAAGAATACAACGCAGATGAAATCGCAGAACATTTACGCGATCATGCCCTCTTCACCGGTTATGCGCCTTTTGAAGATCCTGAAGCGGTCGTAACTATCGTTTTGGAGAATGCCGGTGGTGGGTCATCAAATGGTGGCCCAGTTGTAAGAAGAATTTTAGACCATATTATTCTTGCAGAAGATTATGAAAGTGAGCCCATAAAATAATGAAACTTGATCCTTCAACTGGACGAAATAGAGCCCTATTTGAACGGCTGCATATCGACCTGCCGCTATTACTTGGCATTCTGGTTTTAATGGGCTTTGCCCTATTGATCATGTACAGCGCAAGCGGACAAAGCCTTGCGATGATGGATCGCCAAGCGATGCGTATGGTGCTGTCTTTAGGTGTGATGATCTTTTTAGCGCAAATCTCGCCTCGTACTTATGAGACCTTGGCTCCACTACTGTTTGCGGGCGGCGTTATTCTACTACTCGGAGTGTTGTTCTTTGGCGAGGCCTCTAAAGGTGCACAGCGCTGGTTAAACTTCGGCTTTATTCGATTCCAACCCTCTGAACTATTGAAGCTTGCAGTACCTTTGATGCTGGCTCGATTTATTGGTAAGCGCTCACTGCCACCCACTTTCCAAACCTTAGCTATCTCATTAGTGATGGTGTTTGTACCTACAATCCTTATCGCTAAACAGCCAGATCTAGGCACATCGATACTCATCGCAGCATCCGGTATCTTCGTGATATTCCTGGCAGGTATTAGTTGGAAGATCATTGCTAGTGCCGCGATTGCACTGGGTGGGTTTATTCCAATCTTATGGTTCTTCTTGATGCGTGAATATCAAAAAGTTCGTGTAAGAACCCTTTTTGACCCTGAATCAGATCCATTAGGTGCAGGCTATCACATCATCCAAAGTAAGATTGCAATTGGCTCTGGTGGTATATCAGGAAAAGGTTGGCTGCAAGGTACCCAATCTCAACTAGAGTTCATTCCAGAGCGCCATACCGACTTTATTTTTGCGGTCATCGCCGAAGAGTGGGGCATGATTGGTATTTTGTTTTTGCTCGCTATCTACCTGTTCATTATTGGCCGTGGCCTAGTGCTTGCTAGCCAAGCTCAAACAGCATTTGGTCGAATGATGGGCGGCAGTATCGTACTGAGTTTCTTCGTCTATATTTTCGTAAACATTGGTATGGTAAGCGGCATTCTACCTGTGGTGGGTGTCCCTCTACCTCTGGTCAGCTATGGCGGTACCTCTATGGTTACCCTTATGGCCGGTTTCGGTATTTTAATGTCAATCCATACACACAGAAAAGCATTCTCAAAGGCGACCTAATTGATGTCTGTTAAAGTAACTCCTATAAAAACATCTTTGGTTAATGAGCTGCCAATAAAAAAACTAGTGTCTATATTGAGCCTAGCCGTTGTTATAAACGGTTGTTCTTCGACAGAACCAACAGGCCGCTACGATATAGATTCAGATATTGCACCAGACGCACCAATCTCAGTAGAGCATCTCGAGGATGCTCACCCTCAGTATGAACCTTATAGTTTAGGTGGTAACACGGATTACACTTTGCGTGGCGAAGACTACAAGATCGTAAAGAAGACAGAAGGGTTTACTGAGAAAGGCAAAGCCTCTTGGTACGGTAAGAAATTTCATGGTCATTTAACGTCGAATGGCGAGATCTACGACATGTATTCGATGTCTGCGGCACACAAAACATTGCCGATTCCGAGCTATGTAAAAGTGACGAATACCGACAATGACAAAACGACGATTGTGCGCATCAATGACCGAGGTCCATTTCATGAAGGGCGAATCATTGACCTTAGTTATGCCGCGGCATACAAACTCGATGTATTGAGAACAGGCACGGCAAATGTTGAGATAGAAGTCATCACTGTGGCTATGCCAACTGACGCAAATAAAAAGGCGGCTTTACCTCAATTTATTATTCAAGTAGTCACTTCTCCACATGAAGATAGAACCGAGAAGTTAGCCAAAGATCTAGGCGAAAAGTTAGCTGTAGCAACGTTCTTGCAGCCAAATGATGATAACTACCGCCTGATGCTCGGCCCATTTCATGACTATGCTCTGACTCAAGAAAAATTAGAACAAGTTAAGCTAATGGGTTACCCGTCAGCTTATATAAAAAAACACACGCTAACTCGCTAATTTATCTAACAGTTACTTCTGGTAATCAGCGCTCTGGTGTGACAGAGTGATTCTGTTAATATATGAATAGTTCACCTAATAATTGCATTCAAAATGATTAAATCTAATAAACTTGTTAAATCGATTTTTGCTACTTCAGTTGCACTTTCTGCAACGATAGCAACATCGTCATTCGCCGCTCCTATTATTGTTCCTGACGCTCCTCAAATCGCTGCTAAGGGATTTGTTCTGATGGATTACCATTCAGGCAAAGTACTCGCAGAGAAAGAGATGAACACTCAACTTTCTCCAGCAAGTTTAACCAAGATGATGACGAGCTACGTAGTCGGCCAAGAGCTAGAGCGTGGCAACATCAACCTAAACGACGATGTTGTTATCAGTGAAAATGCTTGGGCTAAAAACTTCCCTGATTCATCTAAGATGTTCATTGAAGTGGGTACAACCGTTAAAGTTGAAGAGCTGAACCGCGGTATCATTATTCAATCAGGTAACGATGCTTGTGTTGCGATGGCTGAACATATTGCCGGCTCTGAAGATGCATTTGTTGACTTAATGAACGCATGGGCGAGCTCTATCGGCATGAAAGACACGCACTTTGCTAACGTGCACGGTCTAGACAACCCTAACCTTTACTCAACGCCTTACGATATGGCGCTACTAGGTCAGGCGCTGATTCGCGACGTTCCTGATGAGTACCGTATCTACTCACAAAAGAAATTCACTTACAACGGCATCACCCAGTACAACCGCAACGGCCTGTTATGGGATAAGAGCATGAACGTTGATGGCATTAAAACGGGCCACACAAGCAATGCAGGTTACAGCCTAGTAAGCTCAGCAACCGAAGGTAAAATGCGCCTAGTTGCTGTTGTTATGGGCACCAAGAATGCTAACGCTCGTAAAACAGAAAGCAAAAAACTGCTTAGCTACGGTTTCCGCTTCTTCGAAACAGTAGCACCACACACCGCTGGTGAAACCTTCGTTGAAGAGAAGATCTGGATGGGTAGCAAGGACACGGTTGCACTCGGTGTCGACGAAGATACGTTCGTGACTCTGCCTCGTGGCCAAGCTAAGAACCTGAAGGCAAGCTTCGTTCTTGAGAAAGAGCTAGAAGCACCAATCAGCAAAGGCGACGTTGTGGGTAAACTATTCTACCAAGTCGACGGTGAAGACGTTGCTGAATACCCACTACTTGCACTTGAAGATGTAGACCAAGGCAGCCTATTTAGCCGCCTGTGGGATTACCTAGTACTGCTGTTTAAAGGTTTGTTCTAAACCAGTCAACAGTTTGTTCTACGTAAAATCTAAGCTTGCTGTATAGCTAACCTAATGAGTAAGTTCATGATTTGCTCATTAGCTAAACAAAAGCCGCCATGTGCGGCTTTTGTTGATCTTGAGTTCGGTGATATTTACACGTAATATTCCGCCTTATTACTCGTGTCTGTTGACCGAACACGCTTTTTATCGACATTTCGCCAATTTGCGAGAGTCTAGCCTTTTGGAGCTAATCATGAACATCAATTCTGATGCAAAACTAAAAGACCTCTTAGAGTTCCCTTGTTCATTCACTTACAAAGTTATGGGCTACGCTAAGCCAGAACTTACAGAACTAGTACTAGAAGTGATCCAGCGTCATGCTCCTGGTGACTACAGCCCAACTCTAAAACCGAGTGCGAAAGGTAACTACCACTCTGTTTCTATCAATATTACTGCGACTTCAATTGAGCAAGTAGAAACGCTATATAAAGAACTGGGCGAAATCGAAATCGTTCGTATGGTTCTGTAACTTTCGATTACGCATGAAAAACAGCGGCTTATTGCCGCTGTTTTTGTTTAAAACCCTCGCTTCCCTTCCAAAGCACTCAACTTAATTTTCAATAAATACAAAGAAAGTTGAAAAACCTTGCTGTCCGTCTGTAGTTAGAAACCTGTTTCGCGTTTATAATGCGCTCACTTTATTAATCCTTGAGGAAGTGCCGCTTTGCAAAATAAGCTAATCGTAAAAAAATTAGGTCGTCAGGATTACGAACCTGTATGGAAAGCCATGCATAAGTTCACAGACGAACGCACGGATGAAGACGTAGACCAAATTTGGTTGGTTGAACACAACCCAGTTTTCACTCAAGGACAAGCAGGTAAAGCTGAGCATGTATTAAATGCTGGTGATATCCCTGTGATACAAAGCGATCGCGGTGGCCAAGTGACGTACCACGGGCCCGGTCAGTTAGTCGCTTACTTCCTGATAAACATCCGCCGCAAGAAATTCGGAGTGCGTGATTTGGTTACTCATATTGAGAACCTCGTAATCAATACTCTGAAAGCTTACAATATAGATTCAACTGCCCGACCTGACGCTCCTGGTGTTTATGTCGATGGCAAGAAAATCTGTTCACTCGGATTACGGATTCGACGCGGCTGCTCGTTCCACGGGCTAGCACTCAACGTCGATATGGACTTGTCTCCATTCCAACGTATTAACCCATGTGGTTACCAAGGGATGGAAATGGCGCAAGTAAGCCAACTCGGCGGTCCAAGTGAACTAGAAAACGTTGAGCAACAGTTAATACAAGAGCTCGTAGAACTACTCGGCTATGACCAAGTAGACATTCAAGCCACCAGTAACATTACAGCAGAAGCATAAAATCATGAGCAAACCAATCCAAATGGAAAAAGGCGTTAAATATCGTGACGCTGACAAAATGGCATTAATTCCCGTAAAGAATATGCCTGCTGAACAGAAAGAAGTTTTACGTAAGCCTGCATGGATGAAGATTAAACTTCCTTCAGACAGCCATCGTATTCAAGAAATCAAATCTGCAATGCGCAAAAACAACCTGCACTCAGTTTGTGAAGAAGCGTCTTGCCCTAACCTAGCTGAGTGTTTTAACCACGGCACGGCAACGTTTATGATTCTTGGCGCTATCTGTACTCGTCGCTGCCCGTTCTGTGATGTTGCCCATGGTCGACCGAATGCTCCAGAAGCCGAAGAGCCGAAGAAACTGGCTAAGACGATTAAAGACATGAAACTGAAGTACGTTGTAATCACTTCAGTAGACCGTGATGACTTACGTGATGGCGGTGCTCAACACTTTGCTGATTGTAACCGTGAAATTCGCGAGCAAAACCCAAACATTCGTATCGAAACACTGGTTCCGGACTTCCGTGGTCGTATGGACGTTGCGCTTGAACTAATGAAAGACAACCCACCAGATGTTTTCAACCACAACCTAGAGACAGCGCCGCGTCTATACCGTAAAGCGCGTCCAGGTGCGAACTACAAGTGGTCTCTTGATCTGTTAAGAAAATTCAAAGAGCAGCATCCAAGCATCCCAACCAAATCAGGTGTGATGATGGGCCTTGGTGAGACGAAAGAAGAGATCGTTCAAGTATTGAAAGATCTTCGTGAACATGGTGTAACGATGCTGACTCTAGGCCAATACCTAGCACCAAGCCGTCACCACTTGCCAGTTGAACGCTACGTGCCGCCTTCTGAGTTTGATGAGTTGAAAGAGATTGCTCTAGAGCTAGGCTTCACTCACGCAGCATGTGGTCCGTTTGTACGTTCTTCTTACCATGCAGACTTGCAAGCACAAGGTATGGAAATTAAGTAATCACGATTGCTTAACGAACAATACAAAGGCGCTGAATTTTATGTTCAGCGCCTTTTTTCTATCGAACAAGCTTGTTCGATACAAAAACAACAAAGCCACTCATTAAGAGTGGCCTTGAACTGCAAGTCTAATCATCTAGATGTTAAATGGTCTACTAGCCAAAAGATGCCCAGATAACCGTTGCGACTAAAATTGGGCACACGAACTTCACATATATTGGCCAAACCTTACCAAACCAACCAAGTTGAAAGTCAGGACAACCTTGCTCAAGCTCTTTCACTTTTGACGCTCGGCTCCATACCCAACCACCAAACACACAGAACATCAGTGCAGCGACTGGTTGAAGGTACTGAGTCGCAATCATCGCTACCATGCCAAACATCGCAGCAAAGTTGTAAACAATCACCACACTGAACAATGCGATAGCACCACCAATTACCCAACTTGTTGGCGTTCGTCTAGTCTTGAAACGCTCACTAACAAGAGCGACAGGGGCTTCCAACATTGAAATCGATGAAGTAAGTGCAGCAATCGTTAGTAATAAGAAGAATACAATTGCGAAGACCTGACCCAGCATACCTAAGCTATCAAACATCAAAGGCAGAACCGTAAATACTAGGGTATCAGAGCTCAGTAATGAGCCATCTTCAGCATAGATTTGAACACCTTTTTGCATCGCAACAAACATCGCAGGCATCACGACTAAACCCGCAATAAAAGCAACCGCGGTATCAACTAAGGTAACGTTCATTGCCATTTTTGGCAGGTTCTCTTTCTTACTTAAGTAAGAGCCATAAACCAACATCGAGCAACCGCCAATAGTGAGCGAGAAGAAGCCCTGTCCCATTGCCGCCAGAATCAGTTTTCTATCCCACACTTTCTCAAAGTCTGGAACAAGGTAATGTTTTAGGCCTTCCATCGCGCCAGATTGCGTCATGATGTAAACAAACAATAAGCCAAATAACACAAATAGCGCAGGCATCAAACGGGTCGACCATTTCTCGATCCCCTGCTTAACACCGCCCTGAACAATCAAGATAGTCAGTACATAGAATGCGACGGTACCAAAAACATTGCGCTCAACACTGAAGCCTTTAAACCAATCAGCAGCAGCCTCTAGACCAATCAGGTCAGCGACAGCACCAATTAGGAAGCAGATCAACCAACCACCGACAATGCTATAAAACGCTAGCACGGCACTTGGAACACTCAACCCAATCCAACCGACAAATTCACCGACTTTCTTGCCTAACGGGTTTGTAGTCAAAGAACGCATGCTATCGACAGGGTTTGCTTGGCCATGTCGACCAATAGCCATCTCAACCACTAGCATAGGGAAAGCAACCACGAAAATCATAATTAGGTAAACAAGCAGAAAAGCACCACCGCCGTTACTGGCGACTTGGGTTGGGAAACCCCAAATATTACCTAAGCCAACAGCTGCACCCGCCGCTGCTAAAATAAAACCCAAACGAGAGCTAAAGTGCTCTCTTGAAGAGGAAGATTGTTGGTCCATATTGCCCGCATCAAAAATCAGTGAACTAGTTGGGAAGTACAGTAATCAAAAGCAATGATAGGTACAACTAATAAATGAGCAATCTTCTAGTTTTTACAACAAATGCGCTATTTAGAACCATTAAATTAACAAATGACCGGTCTTATCGTTTACTTATAAGCAGTAAAGCAAGGTTCAGGACTAGAGAGACAATTGATTGAATTGAGATGAATATTCGTCTTTTTGTTCAATTTATACGAACAAAAAGAGCACCAAATGGTGCTCTTGTGACTTATAGTTAGATTCAGATTAGATCGTGAAGACTTGATAGTCTTTTAGGTTCGGAATGATTTCATGCAGCTGTTGCTCTTGTTCTGCCATCTCATCAAGAGAATCACAGAACTCATTCGCTTCCTCTTGCACTTGTTGAGAGTGTTCTTTCATGCGCTCTTCAACTTTAAGCTTTAATGCAGCCATGCTGTCAGCCAATTCAGTAAGATTTAAGCCACCATCTTGTTTCATTTTTTCTGACATCGCATTAAAAGCGCTAGAGATAAATTCTTGGTTAAAGATCTCCTTAGCCTTCTCGAAATCTTCAGACCAACCATTGGCCATCGAATCAAAACTGTCTGCTGGTAACACTAACTCGCCATCTTTGTAGTAACGAGCTTCCAGTTCATCAAAGTAGGTTTTCATTGACTCTTTTACATTATCAAATGATTCCGGTGAATCTAGGCTAGCAGCAATGTCATCAATAACGTCATTCGCTAACGCTAAGCCATCGTTAGCCATTTGTTTCGCTCGTGGCAAGTACTCACTCACTTTTTCGCGGTATTTCTCAATCGCCGCTTGTTGGTCGGCATCAAGCTCAACCTTCTCACCATGGATATATAAGTCGTTGTTACCATCAAAAACGGCAGTATCACCATTCACTTGGTGGATTTCGACTTTCTGGTCATCGATTCGCAATTCATTTTTCAAATCAACTCGACACTGAGCAGCAAAAGTTGGCAGGCTCACAACAGAGATTACCGCTGTTAACGATGCGATTAATACACTGTTCTTCATAAACATTTTGTTTTTCATAAATACATTGTTTTTCATAACATCCTCTCATCAATCTGACAGATTACTATACCCTTGGTATATGCTTCTTTGTCAGAGAAACGTTTTATATATATCCGTTACTCAGTTAGTCGATAGATATTACTTCATAGCAAAACTGTTTATCTGCGACCTTAAACTCAATCTCATCACCGACTTCTTTCCCCATTAGAGCCTGACCAAAAGGTGCATTTTCCGTCACGATAGCAACTTCATTGTTATTCCACGTAACAGAAAGCCCACCGACTCTCGGCCCCATAAAAAAATGTTTATATTGATCATGCTCGTCAATGACCACAACATAGCTGCTCACTGTAATCCTCTCACTATCACGCAGCACTAAGTTACGATAACACTGAATGTCATCTTCACACTCTTGCACTCTTACAGCTTGACCGTGAGCAAGATACGAAGCTTCTAGAGCCAGAGTGTCGTACTTATGCTCAGGCACAGTCTCTTCATCGGTCGCAGCATCAATAGCGCGTTGAGTAGCAGATTGTGCGATACGTAATCGGGATTCGAGTTGCTCTATGATTATTTGGCGAAGCTCAGACTTATTCATACTATTGGGGTGCTTTTCTATAGGAGCTACAGAATAGAATTAGGTACAATCAGGTGCAAGACATTTGATTCATCAAGCGACGCAATCATCAATAGGCGCCCGCTTTAACATCAATACGACACTTAATAACTCAGGTAGAACATAAATGATTGAGCAGAAGCTAAAACAAGTATTCGGATTCGACTCACTGCGTAATGGGCAAAAGCAAGTCATTGATAATGTTCTATCTGGTCACTCGACTGCCGCTATATTCCCAACAGGCTCAGGCAAGTCGCTTTGCTACCAATTGCCAGCACTAGAGTTGCCGCACTTAACCTTAGTGATATCACCATTGTTAGCCTTAATGAAAGACCAGCTCAGCTTCTTACACAGTAAGGGAATAAGCGCGGCTGCAATCGAATCAAGCCAAGACAGACAAACCACACAACAGGTGATGCAATCCGTGCGTAACGGCGATACTAAAATCCTAATGATCTCTGTTGAGCGCTTGAAGAACGAACGCTTTCGTCAGTTTATCTCCCAAGTTCCCATCTCTATGCTCGTAGTTGATGAAGCACACTGTATATCAGAATGGGGACACAACTTCAGACCAGACTACCTGAAGCTTCCCCAATACCAAAAGCAGCTCAATATTCCACAAGTACTGCTACTGACAGCTACTGCGACGACATCGGTTATCCAAGATATGAAGTCGAAGTTTGAAATTGATGAGGAACGCGTTGTGGTTACGGGTTTCTATCGTCAAAACCTCGACCTGTCGATTCAACCTTGCGAACAAACCAGCAAACTAGAAACCTTGTGCAATGTCGTTAACCAAGCTTCTCTCGCTCCGACTATTGTTTATGTCACCCTTCAACAGACAGCAGAGATGGTGGCTCAGCAACTCCGTAATGCTGGCGTTAATGCCGTGGCTTACCATGCCGGTCTTAAGCCTGAAAACAGAGATGCCATTCAGCATCAATTCATGAACGATGACGTGAACTGCATCGTGGCAACCATTGCTTTTGGTATGGGTGTCGATAAGTCCAACATTCGCCGAGTGATTCACTTTGACTTACCGAAATCGATCGAAAACTACTCGCAAGAGATAGGCAGAGCCGGCAGAGATGGTCAGCCTTCAGAATGTATTCTTCTCGCCAACAAATATGGTCTAAGTACACTAGAGAACTTCGTCTTTGGCGACACGCCAGACAACATATCAATTCAAACGGTCTTAAAAGAAATATACGAAAACCAAAACATTGCGGCTTCTGGCACAAACCAATGGGAAATCATGCTCAACCAACTATCGCGTGAGTCCAACATTCGTCAGTTACCACTAAAAACGCTATTGGTGTATCTTGAAATTGAAGGCGTGATTGAGCCTAAATACAGCTACTTTGCTGACTACAAATTTAAATTCATACGTACTAAGCAGCAGATCACCGAACAATTCCAAGGCGAACGTCGTCATTTTGTAGAAGCGATCTTCCAATGCTCTCCTCAAGCCAGAGTTTGGTGCCAAGTCGATTTCGATGCCCTTTGGACTCACTTTCAAGCAGATCGTCAGCGTGTGATTGCGGCTATCGATTACTTCAATGAACAAGGCTGGATTGAATTGGAAAGTAAACAGATCACGGATGTTTACGCGATCCACAATACGTCTGAAGATATGATGCAATTATCAGAACGTTTAACTGAGTTGTTTAAGGCAAAAGAGAACAGTGAGATCAACCGCCTTAACCAAATGCTGAGCTTCTTTGAGGCTGATACCTGCCTAAGCTCTCGCCTTGCGAGTTACTTCGCCGATGATAAAGCGCCAGCCAAGTGTGGTCACTGCTCAGTATGTCGCGGTCAAGTAGCAATATTACCAACCATTGATGTTGAGCCTATTGATGATGAAACGGTAATGACATGGATTCATGAATTTGTATCTAAGAGTCAACAATTGATCACCGACGAAGCCATTACTCGTTTTCTATGCGGAATCGCAACTCCACTTTCAACCAAGCTTAAAGCCAGTAAAATGGTTGGATACGGAAAGCTAGAGCAACAACCATTCAGTGATACCTTAGCGCGAGTTAAACAACTTCCTAGATAAGGCATCTTACGTATTGATATAGAAACTGACTAGACTACCAAGTCTAGTCAGTGCTTCTCAATACCATCTATTTTGACGCCCCTCTATTCTGATTCCCCTCTAAACTAGACAGCCCTAAAAGAAACTCAACTGACGCATCTGGTCTTTGGGTTGTAGCATTACGCTTAAACCAAGCAAGCGAATTTCTCGCCCTTGCTGCCTTTTGAGTATCTCACTCAACAGTTCTTTAAAGTGCTCTCGATCGAGAGAGGCGTGTATGTGCTCGATAGTGGTTTGCTGGAAGTCGGCAAACTTGAGCTTAATGCCCTGCTTGATGATAGCTTTACTTGGGCTAGCTTTCTCTAGACGTGCTTCAAGCTCAGGAAAAAGCTTGTCTTCTATTACTTGCCAACATTCTGCGTAAGTAGAAATATTCTGAGTAAAAGTTCGCTCTACGCCTACTGATTTTCGTTCACGCTCAATAATAACTTCTCTGTCATCAATACCATGGCTGCGCTTCCAGAGTGATGCGCCTTGACGGCCAAACCTGAGCAATAGATCTCGATAGTCAGATTCCTTAATGTCCTTACAAGTAAAGAAGCCAGCTTGATGGAGCTTTTCAATACTGACCTTGCCAACGCCTGGGATTTTTTCGAGTGGCAATTCATCTATCACTGATTGTACGTCTTGTGGAGGTATTACAAACTGACCATTGGGCTTATTCAGATCCGAGGCCACCTTCGCCAAAAATTTAATCGGCGCAATACCAGCAGAAGCGGTCAGGTTAAGTTCATTCCAGATATCGCGACGAATTGATTCAGCAATCAGTGTTGCCGAGCCACGACACAGCGTCGAATCCGTGACATCAAGAAAAGCTTCATCTAAAGACAGAGGTTCAATGATGGATGTATATCGAGAAAAAACCTCGCGAATCTTTTTCGATATCTCGACGTAGACCGACATCCTCCCAGGAACAACCAACAGATTGGGACAAAGCTGCAGCGCCTTTCCCGTCGGCATTGCAGAACGAATACCAAACTTGCGAGCTTCGTAATTGCAGGTACTCAAAACGCCACGCTGCTTTTCATGCCCCCCTACTGCAAGTGGCCGATTTCGGTAAGCAGGATTATCTCTCATTTCAACAGCTGCGTCGCAAAACTAACGGGTAAAAAACGTAGTTATGACTATATTAGATAGAAAATCATATTGAAAATATTAAAGTTCTATTAAGAAAAATCACTTACAATAACGCCTTACGAAAAAATCTAGCAAAACGGTCCAAATTTACTGCTGTTTTGCTGACTCCTCACTTACAAAATTACAACGGTAAGCTCATCTGTCGAACATGCTCGATAGGTTCAACACCAACACTAAGACCGACCAGTCTAATCCCTCGACCATTAGATCTAGATAAAGCCTCTTCGCATAGACTAATAAAAAAATCCCTCTCTAGTTTATTATGTTTATGTTCAACAGTCGTTTGCTGAAAATCACTAAATTTTAACTTAATGCCTAAACGAGAAATCATTTTATCTACAAGTACCTTCTGCAATCTGCCTTCTAACTCCGAATACAGGTTACAAATTGCCTCTAAACACTCATCCATTGTATAAATATCGGTCAGAAAAGTTCTTTCAACACCAACAGACTTACGTACTCTCTCAACAACCACTGGTCTATCATCAATACCATTACAGCGTTCCCAGAGAGTAATACCAAATTTCCCAAAGTGACTAATCAAGGTGCTCTTATCAAGATCTTTGACATCCTTACCTTTGAACAGCCCCAAATTGTTCAGTTTCTCTAACGTCACCTTACCGACCCCATTGATTTTTCCAAGATCTAAATCATCAA
This sequence comes from Vibrio tasmaniensis 1F-187, assembly GCF_000272405.2. Taxonomy (GTDB): domain Bacteria; phylum Pseudomonadota; class Gammaproteobacteria; order Enterobacterales; family Vibrionaceae; genus Vibrio; species Vibrio tasmaniensis_A. The sequence continues at coordinate 6,964 of NZ_AJZM02000263.1, read as the reverse complement.
TGAAAGTCTGAATTTCTTTAGGAGTAACAACGCATATACCGTTGGGTTTGTTAACATCAGAGGCAACCTTTGATACAAACTTTAGAGGCGAGACTCCTGCTGATGCGGTAATTTTTAGCTCACGCACAATCGTTTGACGAATATCTTCTGCTATTAATGTAGCGGACCCCATAAATAACTTTGTATCAGAAACATCTAAATAAGCTTCATCAAGGGAAAGAGGCTCTATAACAGATGTATAACGGCCAAATATTTCATGAATTTGTTTAGAAACCTGACGGTATTTTTTCATGTTACCTGCAACGACAGTTAGATTTGGACAAAGTTGTAGTGCCTTTGCTGTTGGCATAGCGGAGCGAACACCAAATGCTCTAGCTTCGTAATTACATGTAGAAATCACCCCTCGTCCATTTGTCCCCCCGATGGCCATTGGAATATTACGTAACTCTGGATTATCTCTTGCTTCAATAGCTGCGTAGTAACAATCGAGGTCTATATGTATGATTTTTCTTTGCATTTACTTAAACCTACTGAACACAACAAGCTAGAGTTGCCGCACATTAACTTCTTCATCGCCCCAAAACTCGTTACACAAAACAATTTTTGAAAATTCCCCTCAATGATACTGTATATACAGCCAGCCATAAAGAAAATAGATTCTTGTCAGCTTCCCAAAGAGATACCTTCAAGATGAGAAACTATTACGCTACTAAACATATACCCAAGAGGTTGATGGAAAAGAAAAACACAATGAAGACAATTGCATAACAATTAGTTATTATTCTTAATCTCTTGGTGTTGAGTATCACAGACGCAGAGGGCAATACATCATGAGTGGTAAATCAAACTTCATTTTTCGCACCAACCGTATCGTAGACAGAGCATTACCATGACCCAAACCGCCACTTCACTTGACATAGCCAATATAGAAAGCACCTTGGGAGACCTCAGCCGAGCCGCTAATGCAAGTATTAGAGGCTATTTAACCCAGGTCGCGTACACTGCGCTGCAATGGGTTAACCTTTCCGAAAATGAAGTACTCGTTGTAGAAGGTCGCGAAGATTTAGATCGATTTATTCTTAGTCCTAATGGAACAATTGTCGATGTGAGTGAAACACAACTCAAAGATATCACGGATGCGGTCAACGTAAGGTCAGATGCAGTTTGGGAATCTATCTTTAATTTTTTGTTGTCATACAAATATCATAAAGAACATGGTCGAAATGTTCGCATGGTATTCGCAACTACAGCAAGTTTAAAAACTCAGAAGATCTCTTCATCTACAGGTATTAAGAAGGTAAAAAAGCAAGAACGGCTAGATCTGGAGATAGACGTCATATCTACTTGGTCTTCACTACTTGAACAGAAGAATGAAAAACTAAAACCTGAGGTTAAAAAACTAACGGCAGCAATTAATGCCCTATTTGATAAGTATCTAAAGCCTAAAATATCAGATGATGATCGCGAGGCATCAAGTGCCGAAAAGCAGTATGCTAAAGACGTACAGGTCGCGATTGGCTTTCAAGAGGACAATAAAAGTTGGACCGACTTTTTCACTTCAGTAAGTTGGATAACAGACCTACGCTCTGCTTCAGGTATAGAAGAGCAGCTCAAGACAACTATCGAAGCTGAACCCTCAATGTCCAAACTTCCAGCAAGCGAGTTCGCTCAGATTCTTATTTATCAGGTTCTATTAGCATCCTCAAAATCAGAAATATCTGAGCGAATTCTTACTCGTGCTTGTCTTCAAGAGATTACCTCTCGGAGTGTTGACGAATTACGTGATTGGGCCACTCGTAATGGACTCATACATCTTGAAACCTGGCAGCAACATGTTGAAAAAGCTCTATCAAAGCAAGGTGAACGACTAGAACACCTTGAATGCACAGTTGCAACAGTATTGCCGTCACATGAAAAGGCTTGGACAACAATTAGGAAATTTACGGATCTAACGCGTAAACGTATCCGAAACACTATTGGCGACATTCGTCTTGAACGCACCGAGCAATTGAATGCCCTTGAAGAAAATCTAATTGCGAGTAAAACCGTAGTGGTCCTTGGGGCCTCAGGAGCAGGAAAGTCCGCACTCGTTCGAGCCTACACAGAAAGCTTGGACTCGCAGAATGGGCTTACTCTTTGGCTAGGAGGCAGCTCTCTCGAGCGCCCAGACTTACCTGCACTCAATGCAGATTTGAACCTCGGCATGCCCTTTAATCAAGTATTCGAATCTTACTCTAACGCTAGATTGCTGGTGCTTGACGGATTAGACCGTGTATTTGAAGTTTCATCTCTGTCAATCGTATCTGACCTACTGAATATTCTTAGGGTAAATAAAGAAGATGCTTTATGTGAACTCATAGTTACTTGCCAAACTCAGGATTGGCCACATTTAGAAGAACGTCTACATGACGTAGGTATTGATACCTCCGGTTGGGCATTATACGAATGTGAACCCCCGAGTCATAATGAGCTATCACCTATTTGGGACTCTATACCAAAAATTCGTCGAATAGCACAAGAACCACACTTAGCTCTGCTACTTCAGAACCTAAAAGTTCTCGATTTAATAGCATCTCAGATTAATCGATCTGGCTATGAAGACCCCTTAGTTGGTGAAAATAGTGTTGCATCTTGGTTTTGGCAAAGCCAAGTATTGAGCGGAAAACATCGTCACCGTCGAAATCTAATCTTGATGCGTATAGCAGAAATGCAAGCTGACAAACTTCGACTTTCAATCCCGATGACAGATCTCCCTTCTTCTGAAATAGCGATTGTTGAAGAATTCGAATCAAATGGGATTTTGATCATCGATGAATACAGTAATGTTCTTTTTGCCCACGACTTATTCGCCGACTGGGCTCGTCTACGCCTACTGCATTCTAAGGAGGATTACCTTCTAGAATTCTTGCAATCTCGTATCGATTCCCCTTTATGGCTCCGAGCTATTCGACTCCTAGGTATTGAACTGCTTGATACTAAGAGAGATGTGCAAGATTGGAAAACTCTATTACGCAGTCTCCAAGAAATTGGAGGGGGCTCTACAGCTGATTTGCTTCTTGATTCTATCGTCTTTGCCGTGGACTCCAAGACACACTTAGAATTACTTAAAGATGAACTTTTATCAGATAATAGCGATCTCCTTCGCCGCCTACTAAAGCGTTTCTTGGCTTTTGCAACGTTACCAGACCCTAGGATGAAGAAAGTTGGTAAGTTGTTAGGCCTGAAAGATACAGATATTGCTTGTTCATTCAGATACCCCAACTGGCCCTATTGGCCTGCTGTACTTGAGTTCCTTTATGCTTATCGAGAACAAATTTCCAAAATTGCACCTAATGAAATTTGTAAAGTGGCTCAGCTATGGTTGGATCACTCCAAGCCACAAACCAGGTACAGACGAGAAACTGGTGAAATAGGCATTCTACTCGGAGAATATGCACTCTCTACATCTGCACATAGACAAAGCCAAGAATTCTCAATAACAGATTTATTTATCCTTGCCTTGTCAGGAATGCCTGAATGTGAAAAAGAAGTTGTAGAATTTGCACTTAAGGCATCCGAACGTACAACAAAAATAAAAAATGAACGCCATAGCTACTACTATGACTGGAGCAACCCATATTACGACATAGAATATAAACATTCTGAAGATGCACCAAATAACGACGTCAACAAGTTTTTTCGCTCCGCAGTGTTAGAAAAAGGGGGGCTTGAGCATATAATTCGGTACCGACCTGAAGTGGCACGTGAAGTTATATTGTCATGCCTTTTTACGCCTAAGTCATGCATTATTCCAGATGCTTCAAGTTATCGAGAATGGAATGCAGATTTTCAATCCATTCACTCATGGTCCACTCCCGCACATTTTCGAGGTCCTTTTCTCGACTTGCTAAGGGCAAACTTTGAGGAGGGTGTAGAAACAATATGCAGGCTTATTGATCACGCCTCAGAGCAATGGCTCGAGCGACGAATATATGAAGACAGAAAAACGCATACTGACATCTTCGGTTCAGTCTCATTAGGTGTTCTCGAAGTAAAGATTGGCGATACAACAAAAACATTCTACGGAGACTGTCGAACTCTTGGTTGGTCCGCAGGATTAGGAAGTCCTCTACCAAACAACATCATGACATCAGCACTTATGGCTCTCGAGCAGTATCTATACACTGAATTAAAGTCTGCTGATATTAATTCTATGCTTCACACCGTCCTAGAACGAGCACAATCAGTTGCAATGCTTCACTTGTTATTGGATGTCGGACGTAAAGAACCAAATCTATTCACAGAATCTCTTATGCCTTTACTTGGAATTGCAGAACTTTACTTTTGGGAGAGTGAAGTTCAAGCTAATGGGCGTCGCCACTTGGACATAGCATCACCACAACAACCTTCATCTCTAACTAAAATTCAAAGGGTATTTAATGCCTACCCTCATCGAAGATTAAAGCTTTGGGATATTTCTAGCCGTCTTTTTTTAACCAATGAGAAAATTTCCAATTTCTTACAGGACAGAGTTATTGAGTGGGAAAAAGTAATTGTTGAGAGTCAACTCTGTGAAAATAATGAAAGGCTTCGTCGGTTAGTCCATTCTTTTACTAAGGACAATTACACACCAGTCATGTCAGAAGAGGGCGTAGTAAGATCGTATACTTATACTCCTCCCCAAGCAGAAAAAGAGCAAAGCGACCAATTTGACAGTCTTTTCAGATCCCGGGATTTAATTCTATATCAAGTAAACTGCAGGCACTTTATAGAAGAAGGGACGCCTATGCCTGAGAATGAGTTGGAAGCATTCGTACAAGACCTAAAGAGCATAAAAGAAATTTGGCAAAATGACCAAAATGACAGTCATTCACCTCAAACGGAGAGCGATATTGATACATTTGGTCAATTTGAGCTTCCAAACTTATCAACAAATGCCCTTTGCAGTGGAATTGCTGTGCTGCTATGTCTGCACATTGAATGGGTCAACAAACAACCTGACTTGTTTAAGTGGTGCCAAGAGATCTTAACTCAACTCATTTTAAATCCTCCTCCACATAGTGATATTGACACTCATGAAAATGTTTCCACCTGGGAATGGGACTGTTTTGCGGCTGAAGCAATTGTTGCTCTTTGGCAGCAAGAACCACAAGATCCAGAGTTAAGGGAATTAGTTGCCAGATTGGCTTTTTCTTTCCACAACGAAGCGGTTGCACTTCTTGTGCGTGGTGTTGAAGCAATGACCCCAAGCCGACATGACGACCTGTTAAAATTGCGTAGACTTATATTTGAGCATGCTCATGTCAGAAGGCAAACCGAGTTCATAAATCAGAGGTCTCGTTATCATAATTTTTCCGAGGAAGATGATACCGAACAACTCAGGAATACGCTGAATCTTTGGTGTTTAAAACTTATTGAAAATTTTGTCGACGGGAAATTAGAAGCACCAGATCTAGATTGGACCCAAATGGGTAATAAAGAACTTTTCTCTAACTACGATGAGATGCGTTCAATGCATTTTAGCAGCTATATGGATTTTAAGTTGCTGATAGCTGCTCACTCCTCTGCATCTGATCTAAATGGAACTATCTCACCCGAAGAGAGAGAATATCGACTTGGGTTTCTGAAGAGCGCTTTAGTCTATTGCATCGCGGAGATAAATCATCGTAGCACTGAGTACTCTGAACGGCACCCAGGAGAAGATGAGTGTTGGTTGCTTGAAAAACTCGCTTCGGCGGTATCTGCTATGAAACCAGAAGAGCGCCCAGAGTATATATGGAATCAGTTATTGAGTATCTCTCCCGAATATCATCATTGGGCAGAAACTTTCCTCGAGTTTTTCTATATGACAAACCTTTGTTCAGATAACATATCTCAGCACTTTGTCAAACTGGCTAACCATTTCATAAAGGAAGCGTCTGAGCTTTCCAAAGATCATGCGTGGAATTACAGAGAAGATGTTTGGTCAGCTTTGTATGGTGTTCACCATAGTACCTTAAAATTATGGCAGTCACACCATGCTGACTTCGCGACCTCACTTTGGCCATGGATAGAAAAATGGCTATCACGAGAACAGATTGAATCAAAGCACCTTTCTTCTACAGCCCGATGGCTGACTACTGACGCAGCTATTCAAATCCGTCTAGATAGCCTTAGTTCTTTGCGAAAAGCAGTAACCTTACATAGCAACAACTGGTCAAAATGCGAGCGAGAAAACACAGAAAATGCAATTGCAAAGTTACTGCTGTCAATATGGGAACATGAGGCAAAAACTTTGCGCCGCTCAGAAGAGAAGCGCAAAAACTTTGAGTTTTTACTTCGGTGGCTGGCAGATAATCAACATAAACTTGGCCTTGAGCTCACAAGTCAAATCGGACGAATATGAAAATACCATTCGATATATAGGATATTTTTGCACTACACGAATTTGGTAACACCCAGAAAAAGTACTGTTCCAACCTCTTTGGACACTGAATCAGTATGGGCTGATAAGGTGTTAGATAAACTGGCACAAAACTGAAGCTCCTTGTCGTGAAAGATTAATTATCTGGCACAAGAAGGGGCAGAAATGATTCTCTGCTAATGCACTAACTCGTTAAATTCAGATAAGCTGAGCCCAGTCGAAAATTAAACTCAGCCTATCCATTAGTGGTTTAATCCCCCAATCGATTAACTACTTTTAGCTATTGATGATATAGAGCCACAATCATTTGGTTTATCAAATGAAGAACTGCCCGCCACATAGTCAATTACTAGTTTTCCGATTTTCGATACTGTAGCCTTGTT
>NZ_AJZM02000263.1:0-189 GCF_000272405.2 Vibrio tasmaniensis 1F-187 | reverse complement strand
AGAACTGCCCGCCACATAGTCAATCACTAGTTTTCCGATTTTCGATACTATAGTCTTGTCCGTTGAAATAAAGCCCAAAGGCATAGTCACTGGCAAAGTTTCTGGTTGAGCGAAATGATAAATAACAGCAGCTAGTTCACCTTCAAGGTGAAGGATTTCAACATTACCATCCAAGAAACCTTCAGCAAG
>NZ_AJZM02000262.1 GCF_000272405.2 Vibrio tasmaniensis 1F-187 | reverse complement strand
CCTGTCGATAGCCTATCTCTTCGTCAGGCTCGTCAAAAAACGTTAAGCCTGATGCAGGGTAATGATAAGAGTAGGGCGATCGGGGCGATGCGTTTTGATGCATTGGTACAGGGTGAATGGTTACAAAAAGTGTGCTCAACATGGAAAACCAGCTCACAGGGAGGGGCAAGAGGGGCATTAAATAAACACTTATTACCAGAGTTTGGGCATTACCCCGTCACTCGTATTGATTCGTGTCATGTGCAGCGTTGGTTTGATGAGTTAAGCCAAGACTATGCTGGAGCGGCTAATCGCACTCTTGATGTGCTGCGTTCCATTTTTAAATATGCCGAGAGACAAGGGTATTGCTTGAAAAATCCTTGCGATGGTATCAAGCAGAACCGAAAAAAGAAGTTGAATCGCTTTTTAAGTCTGGATGAATTATCGCGACTTGAAGGGGCTTTACGAACGGTTAGTCAGCAGGGAGAAATTGAGGCGTGTTGCTGTCAGGTCATAAAGCTGGTGCTTTTGACGGGGTGTCGGATTTCAGAGGTGACGGGATTGCAATGGTCCTTTATCAAAGGAGATGAATGGCATTTGCCAGACAGTAAAACGGGGGCGAAAGTGGTTTATGTGGGTAAAGATGCTCGAAAACTCCTTTCGGAAATAGGGAAACAGTTTTTTGATTCTAATGGTAATGATGTTTTTCCACCTCTTCGCTGTTATGTGAGTCGGCCTACTAAGGTTGGGATGGTATGGCAAAGAGTACGGGGGTTAGCTGATATTGCAGATGTACGTATTCATGACTTACGCCATACTTTTGCCAGTTATGCGGTACTGGAAGGTTATCCGCTCCCGATGGTCGCTAAGCTCCTTGGTCATAAACGTATCTCTTCAACACTTCGTTATATGCATGTTAGTGAGTGCCATGTGACAGAGGCAGTAGATACTCTGGGAGCGGTAATAACGGGGATGTTAGTCGAGCCTAAAGAAGTACAGCCCAGAAAACGAAAGCGTACCACAAAGGCATTGAAGGCAGACAAACCTAACCCCGAACCAAAGGCAATAAAAGGGAAATTCAACATTTTGCCAGAATTAACGGATGAGCAGATAAGTGATATTAGAGCTGAGTTGGATTTTTTGAGTTGGTAGTTATTTTGAATCACTATAAAGCCACTTTTTGGGAGTGGCGCCTTAGTGCCACTACTCTAAAACGTTTATGCCCCATTATAAGGTAGACCTTTTACTCATTCACACCTTGTTAATGTGTGTTTCCCCTAATAAAAGTTATCTGACATTAGCAGTTGTCAAAGTTATACGACACAAAAGACATCATCGTGTTGCTTTTTGGCTTGGTATATCGTTTCTATCATTACTCAAGTGATGTAATACTCTCAACTTTAAAATGATAGTGATGTGCGTGACTTTAATCACAAATTTGAGTGCGAGATAAACCTATAGAAAAGTGAAAAACACATGCGATAAAGCCAATTGATTTGCTAGTCTAGTTACATTGATTGGCCTTCATGTCTTTAAAGTCGATTATTCAATCGTAGTGACCATTCATTTCCACATTACCTATTCAAATCGCCCAGAGATAAAATAATAGGCTCTAAATAATCACTGGGCCCACCATGAATCAAGAGCCACCAAGAGATATTCTTAAGCCTACTTCAAAACCCTGCTCTCGAATTGGTTGGGTAGTGGAAGTTCATCCAGAAAAGAATCGAGTCAAAGTAGATTTTGAGCATAACCCATTTTCTCAACCTCTCTGGGCGTCAATAGGCCGTGCTTTTACTCAGTCAGAAATTTTTATGGCCATCGATAATAAACTCGATTGCCGAATCTCTTTTCTATCCGAAGATCTTACCATTCCAACATTGGTTGATATCTATATTTCTTTGCTTGAAGAGCAAGAGCTTGTTGTTAAAGCAAAGAGGATAACCCTTGATGCAGAGGAAGAAGTGCTTATTGGCTCTGGGACGACACAAACCAAATATAGTGGAACGGATGGCCGTATCACTACAACAGCCAAGCATCTTAGTAGTAGCGCTGAAAAAATTCATAAGATCCAGGGCGCTAAGGTAAAACTCAACTAATCCACTTAATCTAAGTAGGACATATTAATGGCAGTTACAATAAGTGCAAATGGACTCAGTGTTGTCCATAAAGGCTCGGGAGGAGAGGCGAATGCTACCCTGCCTGATGTGTGCCTTACTACAGTCGGTAAACCTGTTGTACCAATCCCTTATGGAAATAACGCGAAGTCGGCAGATTTAGTGGAAGGCACTACGACAGTCACAGCAGATGGCGGAAACAGTATTGCTTTAAAGGGCAGTAAGTTTGCCAAGAGCACAGGCGATGCGGGCGGGGACAAGAAAGGCGTAGCATCGGGTACGATAGAGGCCGAGGCCGAGTTCATTTCCGCATCACCGAGTGTCATCATCGAAGGGAAAGGCGTGGCTAGGTTGTCAGACCAAATGACAATGAACAAGGGCAACACCATGTGCCTAGGTGGGGTTCAAAACCCTGCTGTCACGGTCACTGAAGATGAAGACGGCACTTACACTGTCTACATCAAGGCTCGATACCCGGATGGTGTACTTCTTAAGAACGCAGATTTTGACATTACCGATGTCTCTGGTGGTGCTCTGTCTCCTGGTCACTTTGATAACTCTGGCAAAAGCAAAGTATCAAGCTTAAAGCCGGGTCAAATCAAAATTCTGGTTAAAGAAAGTACGGATGAGTTTATTGCTACCCCGGTTCGTTTAACCAACCCACACTACCTACCCGATTACAATGATGATGACTTCTTTGATAGGTCTGCTCAGGGACAGCAAACCTTCTGGCACCCGAATCGTATTGCCCCGCCAGTAGAAGGCTGGGGAACCATGGGACCTAGCCTCACCGCTGACCGATATTTTGCCGATATTGTGGAAGCAGAAACGAAAGCCCACTTCGAGTTTAGACACCCTGATTTTCATTTCAGCGTATTGTCAGAATCGCTAATCGCGGGAATTGATAGTCTCTCTGATACGAGTTTTGATAGTGTACTGGCGAACGGGTTACCAATGGTGATGGAAGAAGGGGAAATTTTCTCCGTCTTATTTCGTTTACCCAAGCATGAAACCGCAGACCGTATGCTGGCTTACATGCGAGCTCGTGGTAAAGGTAATCCTCAGGTTTTCATCAATAACTACCCTTGGGATAAGGCTAAGAATATACTCAACTCTGAACTAGAGAGTCTACTTAGTAAGATAAAAGGGCGTGTGGAATCTCTTAAGTCCGAAGCTAGTCGGTTGAATTATGATTACTTGTCGTCTGATATCTATAAAAAGCATGTGAGTACCATTGATACCTATGCTAAAAAATTGTCCGATAACCTCAGCCAAGCTTTCAAGCGTATGGAAAATAAAGCTAGTCAACTTATGGATGATGTGTCGGATGTCTCGGTCATTCAAGCGCCTGATCATGTTTACTCTGCCGAAGCAGGGACTATCGAAGTAGTCGTGAATGCGATACCGAAAATAGAGTTAGAGGAGCAGAAGTGGATTAAGATCCGTGCCGTTCACGATGACCTGTGGGGAACGCCTGTTTACGCTAAAAACCTCAAAGTGATAGCCAATGGCTCCGTTCCCCATAAAGACAAATTGGATCTCAATCCATTGCCGCAAAGAAGTACGGCCTCAGAAACTATGGATCTGGCGTTAGAGACCCAGAAGACAGAGGGAGGTGTAGTGGTGGTCGATGATCTCAAGCCCAACACAGACTCTGTCACTATCGAGTATGAAGGTGAACCAGGCATTGAAGATAAGATTGTAAAACAACAGGAAGCTATCGAGACTTATTTGGACGGCCTTTTAAACACAGTCGCGAAAGATATGACAGGTTTCCAGAAACAATGGAACGAAGAAGGTGTACTTTGTTTGGGTGATGGTGTGCTTGAAGGGGCTAAAGCTTGGGGTGCTGATGTGGTGGAACTTTTCTCTCCCGAAGTCTGGGGCGAGATGGGCCATACCTTAGCAGATGCCACCACCGATGGTTTTGATAAGCTCTATATTTACGCCAATCAAAAATACAATGCATTGGAAAAGTACACCGCCGATGCGATGAAAGGAACGGAAGTTCAGTTAGCTCAAAGTGATTTACCAAGCTGGGTAAAACAGGCGGCTTATATTTCCAGTATGGCGCCTAACTTGCTTATTGCGGCCAGTGTGGATGCGTACGAGAACATTGATGAGGCCATTGATGATGTGCAGCTTTGGTGGAATGAAGGCTCAGACGATATGGCGCGCAAGATTAAGTGTATTGCAAGACACAGAGAAGCGATTTGGAATTTGCCTACGCTCTTTACCAACAACGATGTTAAAGGCGTAGAAAAGTTCGTTGACACTGTTGTGATGGAGTTTGACCCTGAATGGGCAATGGAAATCAAGGAGAGTGAGTTTTTCCCTAAGGCCTTGGCGTTGATTAATGATGACAACAGCATCTTGCCTTTCTTTACATACTTGAACCTGATTATTGAAGCTGTCCCACCTAACTTCTATTTCTACCACGTGGGTAAAGCAGCTGCGTATATTGCCATTGAAGTGGTGTTAACCATAGTGATTGGTTTGCTAACTGGGCCAGCAGGGGCAGCCGCCAGAATTGCGACGGTTACAGCGAAATTTACCATGGGCGTTAAAAAGGTTGGTGCAGCCTCTCATGCCGCACAAGCACTAGAAACCTTTACCAGCACCGTCGATGGTTTAGTCGACATCTTGCCAGATTACGACAAGTTAGCGGGCCATTTGGCATTGCGCCGTAAGTCCGCCATAGCAGACAAACGGGTTAATAGTACCGCTCAAGTGGAAGAGAAACATGAGCCTAGAAAGGGTAAATGTCGACTGTGTAAGAGTGAAGAACATAAAACGCCTCGGTTGTACCGGGGTGAAATCGAATATGTATAGGATAAGTTATCTATGGGCACACTGATGAGTCAAGAGGCGGCAGAATCGGATTTCGTCGATGGTATGATTGAGAAAAAAGGCTATCGTAAGCGCTGGGTAAACAACGTAAAAAAATTATCTGAGCACCCTTATAATAATGGTATCCATATGGATACCCATCATATTATTTCGGCAGAAGCAGTAAAACACAGTGAGCTGGGTGAAAACCTAGTCAACAAAGGCTACGACATCAACCAGTTATCGAATTTGGTCGGCTTTCCTGCTACTTTGCCGGGTGCATGTCAACTCCATTGCCAATTACACCGCGGCGATCATATCTTTAGCCGACCTAGGGAAGAACCTTATCATCGTTACGTTTCTGGAGAGTTGAGAGATCCAGAGATAAGAAAAAAGATTAAAGACTGCTATGGAAAGACTAAGAAAACAGAAACCGAGTCAGAGATACATAAGCTGCTCGACCCGATTAGTCGTAAAGTGCTAAAGAAAATCAACAAAATTGAAAGAGGGCAATTTTTTTCATTACCGTTGACCAAAATTTCCCAATACTTTATTCCAGGAGGACCCGGCTGCGCCTGCCAATTCGATATTATCAACGCACAAACCAATCCTGATAACTATTGCAACAGTGACCGGCTTCACTATCAACTGGGCGAAAGAGATGGCAAAGACAAGCGCTATCAAACCAGTAGTTCCCCATGGAACACCAAAACGATCACGTACCAAAACACCAGATGGATACCCAAGGTAGGACAATGAGCCAATACAACGACCAATACTATATTGTTTTCGAAAATTATGATGAAAATACTTTGTACCTAAAGCCTCAAAAGCATTCAGCCATGAGGGATTACGAATACACCAAGCTAAGTGGTGATGAGCCAATGCTTTTTGAAAACTGCTATCGTGATGAAGATTTGGTTCGAGGGGTTTCTAGGCCAATTAAAAAGGCTCACTTAGACTCAACCTACCCAGTATTTTCTGATGAAATTAAACAATCTCTTGGTAATATAGACAATGCATGTTGTCAGGTTTACCCCAGCGTGATCGTAGATGATCATGACAAATATCATGAGGGCTATTGGGTGTTTAATGTATTTGAGAAAATGGATGTTTTGAATCTAGAAAAGTGTCAGATTGATGATTATGACCCGGAAGATACTAGACACACAATTGAGCAGTACTATTTGGATGATAACAAGTTGTCTGCGATGCCAGAGAAAGAACGCTTGGTCTTTATGCCAAAATTCAGCGATTACCCTCATATTATTGTTCATGAGAAAGTAGTAAAAGCGTTCAAGAAACAAAACGTGGATACGCTTAACTTTGTAAAAGTCTCTGATTGGGTAATGGGCCTCCAGTTTGTAGAGTCTTAATGGACCAGTGGGCTGCTGAAGGCATTGGGGAAATCTGCATTTATAGCTTAAAACTAGGTATTCAAGAACAATAACTTTATTTGCTGTTTCTGAATATATGTAAACTCCCCAAATAGTACAATTTGATCTGCTTCAGCGATACTGGACAATCACGTAAACAAATTTGCCATACTTTTAATAATTCATGCTTCGCTAAATTAGCAATCGTAAGCGTGCCATGAACACCGC
>NZ_AJZM02000261.1 GCF_000272405.2 Vibrio tasmaniensis 1F-187 | reverse complement strand
TCACCATGAACTGCCGTATCGAGATTACGATCCCATTGAGCGGGTGTTCGACAATACCCACTCTCGCGGTTTTGGCTTTAAAATCAGTGTCCTTGGGGGCGCTAACGACGATTTAATTCAGTCGTTAAGCCACCTCATGGGGGATTTGCCTGCAGGAGATAAATGGGACTATCAAGTGCAGCTGTTTGGTCACAACCGAGTGGCGCACTATCTCGAAGGAAACCAAGCTCTACTCAGTCAGCGAGGCGGTATCTGCCAGAAGCTGGCTAACGATGACGCCATTTACGCCCAC
>NZ_AJZM02000260.1 GCF_000272405.2 Vibrio tasmaniensis 1F-187 | reverse complement strand
TCTCATCAATACCTATAGAAAAAAGGATTATATTTAAACCATCTGAAGATTCAATGACATACTTGTTTCATAAAAGCTTTATTAATAACGTTCTTAATGGTGGGGATTTGCAATCAGGCAAGGTTATATCTGCAAGTAAATGGACTATGGAGTGGATGTTGTCATGAGAGAATTTATAGAGCTTAAAGATTTAGATAAACACGACAACTGCTCTAACCGAATTGTTGAAGTAGAACCGGATTTATACATAAATCAATATCTTAATAAAAGGATATTTGTTAGAAATGTTTGTTTTGATAAATTGTTGAGCAATTTACAAGTTTCTTTAGAGCCTTCAATGATATCACCTTCAAGAGGGTGTGTTGATGAAGCTTTAGAAGACTATAGTGAAATAATTGCTGAACCTGTATCATCATTATCTGAGAATGATCATATTGAGTATTTATATATTTCAAGTGAGAATAAATACTATATTAGTAAGTTGTTGTTTGAATCTCTCTTCAAAAAAAATGGTGTGGACATTTTGATAGACTGATTTGTTAAAATTACTTATGTAGAATATTCACGGAGGATGCACATTTTAGGTGCTAATATAATCCACTTTTATATGATTTAGCTATATTTTAATCTACCTAAGTTCAATTCTTTACTTAAGCACCATGTTGGTGATGTTTAGGTGATAGACGTTTAAATGAAGCGCCGAAATGCGTAATGTTTGTAAGTTAGGAAGCATTTACCTCCTTTTTGAAGGCCTAGTCGCATACCGACTGGGCCTTATTTTTAATGCTCTTGGATAACTTCTATCCCGCCTTTCTGGCAGCGTAAAACTCTCCGTCATTAAAACTGGGAGGGTTACATTGGCAGCTGGCTCTGGGGGGGGATTGTAGGGGATTTTAATAAAGATCCCACAACTGCCCAGATAATGTTAAATACATTACTTGGTGTAGTCCCGGGAATTGATCAGGTTCTCGATGCAAGAGATATAACTGCAAACATCTTGTTCCTTAGTGAAGAAGATAATCAGAACAACCAAGAAGCATGGTTAGATCTGGCATTGTCGGGTATCGGCGCCATACCAACTTTGGGTTCAGTTCTAAAAGGAATTGGAAAGGCAGTAAAGTCAGACAAATCTCGTGATGACGTTTATGCTCTTGTTAGAGAATATGGTAAAGGTGATGTAGATAAGTTCTTAAGTAATCTGGATTGGAATGTTATTAAATATGAAGTCTTACAAATTATCTCTGAGGCGATTCTGAGTTTCGCTGATGTATTAGACGAGCTAGCCAAAAAAGCCTCTTTCTTTGGCTACGATGAATATGCGCTGGAAATTGGAAATTTTAAATCTCAGGTTGAAGCCGTCGAAAAGCAGGCACACCAACATATTCCTGATGCTTTAATGTTTCTGAAAGACAAAGTCGATATGAGCCTTAGAAGAGGAAAATCTAAATCGAATGCTGGCTCTCAATCAGATAAAGGGTCTGCTGAGGCGGGTACGCATGATGATAAAGTCAGCCAAGAAAAAAAGAGGCCCGATGAATGTTGGTTATGCGAGAAGAAAGTAGGGAAGAAGAAAACAGAAAAGCCTTCGGCGACTTACTGCGACCAAAATGGTTTTAAAGGTAAGCACCATAAAAAAACGGACGATGAGTATGGTTTCGCAGGGCGAGGAACATCTGGGAATGGTCATTATCCATGGATTAAACTAAAGGCGCACAACAATCGCAAAAATGGTTCTTCAATGCAGCACCCACTATATGCTCGTTGTTATGACAGAGACTTGAACGGTAAGTATGTTAGACCTGAACAAATTTGGGATAACGAGGAAGGACTAGATGCATTTCAAGAGCTAAAAGCCTTAGGAGTTATTGAGAAAGACAAAATGGAAGGTCTTGAGAAGAACTTGCAAGCGCATCATATAATTACTGTTAATGAAATGGGAAATAATGATTTTCTTTTCAAAAAGCTACCGTATCTTGGATACAATCTTAACGATTGGCATAATATAGTTGTTTTGCCTGGTATTCCCGAACTGGCATGTTTCTATGAAATGCCTTTAGATAGTGGATCACATCCAACACCTTATACTGATAATGTGAAAAGAAGGTTGAGCTTATTAAGAAATGCTATTCTAGGTTCTAAATATTGCAATGAAAACGACTCTAAAGCACTAGAACTAATAGTAAAAGAGATGCAACAGCATAGCTTAGATGTTTATAAGCAGATAACCCAATTCCGTAGAATGGGTGCTTTGAACTACTCTAACTACGATGTTTATAAAAAAGGAAACAAGGGGTGCTGTAATAAACTTAAACATTCAGATATAGAGAACGATTCAACTCCTTGCAGACATCGAACATTATCGAAAATGGATGCTTCTGTGCATCATGACTTTAGAACCACTAAAGGTGGCACTCCGGCGCGTATTCCTTATGCTGGCGTGGTGATTTCAAAATTAGGGTATTAAGAATGGATTACTATCTGTTATTCAGTAGATTCGAAAATGGTGAAGGAAGTTTTTCTGTCCAGGAGCCGTGGAATTTAGTTTTAGAATATACATTGCCTCAAAGTAAACTATTAAAAACTCGAGGAGTTTACCAAGTGGATCAATGTTATGCTGAACGTGGGATGTCCGATTTCCTAAAAGCGGGAATTGGTAAGCTTGCGAGTGAAAAGATACAGCGGGTCTTTTATGAGCATGGGTTTACAGGAATTCAATTCGTTCCAGTCGATGTTGAAAGTAGTGGATTGCATCATAATTATGCATTTATGAATCCAACCGCCCATTATGATTTACTTGATCCCGATGTATCTGAAGCAAGAGATTTGAATGACCATTATGGAGGTTATTCTAGTGTGATTGAAGAGGTTATCGATATAGATAAATTTAAATCAACAAATATCGAATATGACTGCTTCACTTTATCCACTTATAAGGATCCTTATTATGTTAGTGAGAAGGTTAAGGAAGCATTAGAAGAAGCTGGAGTCACTGGAATTGAATTCATACCTATGGAGTTTGTATGATTGAACAGAAGTTTAAGCAAGACGGTTTGCTTTCGGAACCTAAGTCGAACTCATTGTTTCCCAAAATACCGGATTTGGTTCTAGTCTTTTTTCCTTCACCAGGAGTCTTTGTAAGAGATACCTTGAAAGTACCGGATGGTTTTAAAACTGAAACAGTAACTTACTATGAAGCCGATGGAGAGCCTTTTGAAAATATGTATGTCTTTTTGCCAGCAGTCTTACAAAGCCAATATGATACTGGAAGAAATGATACTGGCATTGTTTATAGTAAAGATTCGCTTAAGTTTGAATCAGTGCTAATTCAGGCTTTGTTCGAGCAAGATCCTACAGTGATAGAACATCGTTCAAGTTGACCTGAATAATACATATTCGCTTCTATTCGATGGTCAAATTCGTTCACCTAGCAATAAGTTTGATCTATCAAAGTTGAAGACAATTCCACTAGATTAAAGACTCAAAGACTCAAAGACTTAAAGACTTAAAGACTTAAAGACTTAAAGTCTGCTGGGTGTGTAGACGTTTGGTACGATACAACAGCTCCATATGGTCGTTATTAG
>NZ_AJZM02000259.1:483-629 GCF_000272405.2 Vibrio tasmaniensis 1F-187 | reverse complement strand
GGCCGTCGAACCGTGAGTTGATGGAAGAAACGTATCGTAGAGTTAGGCAAGTACAAGGCGTGCTAAATTTAAATTTGGCGCATAGCTTTGATGGGGAGGGGTATTATAAGAACAAAGCCGACTCTATTGAGCAAAGAAAATCCAAT
>NZ_AJZM02000259.1:231-473 GCF_000272405.2 Vibrio tasmaniensis 1F-187 | reverse complement strand
TGATGGGGAGGGGTATTATAAGAATAAAGCGGATTCGATTGAGCAAAGAAAATCCAACGCCGCTTTGGTTGATAAAAGCGTCGATGAATATCTTGAAGGCGAAAAAAAAGGGTAGCCATTGGCTACCCTTTTATTATCGCTCTAACTCTCTGTCGATTTCTCTGTCTTCCCAATGGCTCTCTTTCTCTGATTGATTAAATTCCATCTCTTTTTGAGGGGAATATTCTTTTGGCTCAAAGTGT
>NZ_AJZM02000259.1:0-221 GCF_000272405.2 Vibrio tasmaniensis 1F-187 | reverse complement strand
TCTGTCGATTTCTCTGTCTTCCCACTGACTCTCTTTCTCTGAGTGATTAAATTCCATCTCTTGTTGAGGTGAATATTCTTTTGGCTCAAAGTGGTCGAGTGATTGGCTGTCGGTTTCTTTTTTATCATTATAGTTGATGGTGTCTAATTCGCTCTCTTGATGAGACGTGTGCGGCTCATTTAATTCAATGTTATGTGTGCTGTTATCTCGCTCTAATTTGT
>NZ_AJZM02000258.1 GCF_000272405.2 Vibrio tasmaniensis 1F-187 | reverse complement strand
AATTTAATTACGCAACAAAGCCCCAAGCGGATGCAAATGCACCGATGTGAACGTATTGAATTGTTTTTTAATGAACTGGAAACGTTATTTGGATTAAATCACGTTATAATTAAGATTGGGTATATTTAAAGATATTATGTATTAATTCTTTTCGGGTTTAATTTCCAAAATTATGAATACTTATCTCATCTAGCATTAAACGGTCCGAATAAAACAAGCCTCATTATAATTAAATAAGAGGCTTGTAATATAATTTATATTAGTGGTGATTATCATTCGACAATATTAATAATAAACAACACCTTCGCCTTTTGTAATCAGAGTACCAGCTTCATTGGTAATTATTTTATCTAAATCAAATAATGAACCAATCGCCGCATGACCCAATCCAGCTTCAACGAACTTACACACGGCATCAATTTTTGGTCCCATAGAACCGGCAGGGAATGAAAACTCTGCTAAACCAGCAGGCGTTGCTTGCTTCATTTCTGCTTGGTCTTCTTTACCATAGTTACGGAAAATCGAACCATCGGTTAAGATAATAAATAAATCGGCATGGATTTTTTCAGCCAGTAGTTCAGCCGTAAGATCTTTGTCAATTACGCACTCTACGCCAGTACTCTTACCTTGCTCAATACTCACGGGAACACCGCCGCCGCCACAAGCGATAACAAGGTTTTCTGTATCTAGAAGAGTTTCAATTTGCTGAATTTCAACAATGCTTTTTGGCATAGGAGAAGGCACAACGCGTCGGTAGTACTCGCCATCAGCTTTAAACTGCATTGTGCTTTGAGCCATTAATTCTTTAGCTCGTTGCTCTGTATATACAGGCCCAACAAATTTTGTCGGGTTAGCAAACGCAGGGTCTTTTTTGCATACTTCAGTTTGCGTGACTAGCGTCGCTACGTCTAATTCAGGGTCAATGTTTCTTAGCTCTTGTTGTAGCATGTAGCCCACCATGCCACAGGTTTGAGAGCCGAGTACATCCATTGGGTATGGGGTAGTCTCTGGCGAATATTCGCTATAAGCCGCGTTTTGTTCCATCAACAAACCTACTTGTGGGCCATTACCATGAACGATAACAATCTCATGCTCGCGTGCGATCGCGGCAATACTCGCCGCTGATTTTATTATATTTTCACGTTGGTTCTCAGCCGTTAATGCTTGGCCTCTTGCTAAAAGAGCGTTACCGCCTAAAGCTAATACTATGCGCATGATAATGTCTCCGATCATTTGATAATGATTTTATTTATTTTACGTAGGGATTAACCGCTTGTTTCTAATTAAATTCAAGCTTATTAATAGGAGTGACTAGTTTTTTTTAATTACTCTTAAGTAAGTAACATGCCGAGATAGTATGGGAAAATAACTGTTCTAAATGTGATAGTTATCAAATTATCATTTCACTAGAAATGGGGCTGTGGAAACGGGAGTTATTGTAATTCGATTAAATATCCATAAGCTTGGATACAATTCAGTGGTGGACTCTTTTTTTGTATAAATGATTCGTCTTTAGTGAATATTATCTCTGGCTATAAAATGATTAATTTTCAAATTTTGTTTTAAATATGACGTTCAGATCGCATTAAGATCTTTAGAAAAGGCACGAAGCCAAACAGATGAGAGGGTTCATGAGCTCAAAGAGTGGCTTCGATTTAGTTTTCAATCGGCTGCCTTTACTCTAGATGTTATCTGACAACCAAGTGAAAATTGGAGATAGTTAGCCACTTTCTAAGGCTAAAGCTAAAGCGAAACAACGCGCTTTATCTCTTTCAAAACCTCGGCGTTAGCAATTGCCCCGAGGTTTTCTACATCCTTACCATTTACAACCTGTTTCACCGCCAACTCCACCAGTTTGCCAGAGCGTGTTTTTGGCACATCGCTGATCGCAAATATCTGGCTTGGCACATGCCTTGGTGAGCAAGATGATTTGAGTTTACTTCTGATGGCTGTCAGTAACGTTTCATCTAGACTCACATCTTGCTGCAGTTGGACAAACAGCCATATCTGCTCATTGCGGTCGATGTCTTTGCCGACTGCTATCGAATCCACAATGCCTTCAATAGTGTTCACTTGCTGGTAGATCTCAGCGGTACCAATTCGCACGCCACCGGGGTTGAGTGTGGTGTCGCCTCGCCCATAGAACAGGTAGCCGCCATGTCCGCTCTGTGCGACTTCATCTCCGTGATGCCACACATTATCGAACCTATCCCAATAGGTGTTGTGATAGCGCTCTCCGGTGTCATTCCAGAAGCCAACAGGGAAGTTGGGTAGGGAGTTGGTACACACCATTTCGCCACGTTCGTGATCGACCTTGTGACCAGAAGAGTTGAACACCTTGATGTCGACGCCGAGCCCTGCCTGTTGGAACTCACCACGATACACCGGCGAGATAGGGTTGCCTAAAACAAAGCAGCCACAAATATCCGTGCCGCCAGAAATAGACGCCAAATGTAGGTCTTGCTTGATGTGTTTGTAGACGTAATCGAATTGCTCAGGGTAGAGCACTGAACCCGTCGAGCACAGTGTTCTTAAGTGGGGAAGAGAGTGGCTGTCGATCGGTGAGAGTTCCGCTTTCTCAATCGCTTCTAGGTACTTGGCTGAGGTGCCAAATGTCGATACATCAGCTCGCTGCGCTAAATCCCACAGAACGCTAGGTTGCGGATAAACCGGGCTACCATCAAAGATCACCAAACAAGCCCCGCTGGCGAGCGCAGAGACGTGCCAGTTCCACATCATCCAACCACAAGTGGTGTAGTAGAACACGCGATCTCTTGGTTTAATATCGCAGTGAAGTTGATGCTCTTTTAGGTGGTTGATGATGGTGCCGCCAACAGAATGCACAATACATTTTGGCTTGCCGGTGGTGCCAGAAGAGTAGAGTACAAACAGAGGTTCATTGAAGCCGACACGAGTAAATCGAAGAGGTTTTGGTTGATACTGATTGATGATGCTGTGCCAGTTTTGGAGTGACACGTCATGCTCAAAATCATTGTTCTTTAAATAGCCGATCTGACACACCTGTTTTAATTCGTTTAAGTGTTCGATGATTTCACGGTTTTTGTCCGTCATATCGAACGTCTTGCCATTGAAGGTGTAGCCGTCACAGGTGAAAAGCACCTTAGGTTTCACTTGGCCAAAGCGCTCAATCACGCTCTCGACGCCAAAATCAGGCGAAGTCGATGTCCAAATCGCACCCAAGCTAGTAGTTGCCAACATCGCAATCACGGTTTGAGGAAGATAAGGGGTATAAGCAGCAACTACATCACCTTGTTGAACACCTATATCGACAAGCCATTGTTGAACGTTAGATACTTCCTTACACAAGTTTTGCCATGTGTAGCTTTGATGCTCGCCACGCTCATTCTCAAACCAAATCGCAAGCTCGTTTGGTAACGTTTTTGATGAGTGCAGCAAGTTTTCGGCGTAGTTAACTTGAGCATTCGGAAACCACACCGCATCGCGATTCGATTTTGACTGTTGCCAACGGCTCTCGCCTTGAGTTTTGATGAGCTCTCTTTGTGCGTTATCAATACTGTCTTGCGAGCCCACCATTCCACAAAACTGCCAAACGTTCTGCCAAAACGACTCGGGATGTTCCACAGACCATTGATGAAGCTCCGTGTAGTTTTTCCATTCCGTCTCTAGCCCTAAGTCTTGTGGCTTTAATCCTGACAGAGTGAGGCTATCCATAAATCGGGTTACGTTGGCGTGTGCGATACGCTGGTCGCTAGGCTGCCAAATTGGCTTATTGCTTTCGTGCATTCCTTTACCTTTAACAAAATGTTAACGATTTCAGTCTGGTATTTAGGTTTTACAAAGTCAAAAGATCAGCAAAATAAGGGTGCGTCGGAACTGTGTAAACAAAATGTTACACAATCGCTTGTTTCGAAAAATCGCGCAAATTGGCGGATATAAGGAGTGGAGATAGGCTTAAAGTGAGACATTCGAAAGGAGGTGTGTAATGACTCAATATCATTCTAAGCCCGTGAGCCAAGAGGGATGGGTTGAGTGGAGCCTCGAAGAAGACGCCATTTGGCACGACTTAGTGAAAAGGCAACTGGACGCCATTAATGACCGCGCATGCGATGCTTATTTGCACGGTTTGACCCTGCTGGATCTGCCATTAGACAGAGTCCCTCAGCTTCCAGAGATAAATAAGGTGCTAATGGAAACAACAGGTTGGCAGGTTCAGCCTGTGCCCGCATTGATCGATTTCGACCGATTCTTTGATTTGCTCGCTAATAAAAAATTCCCAGTTGCGACATTTCTGAGAACGCGAGATGAGTTCGATTACTTACAAGAACCTGATTTCTTTCATGAAATTTTCGGCCACTGTGCCATGCTCACCAATGCCGATTTCGCGGCTTTCACTGAGCATTATGGAAAACTAGGCCAAGCCGCTACATCTAAACAGCGCGCCTATCTTGCCCGTTTGTATTGGTTTACGGTTGAGTTCGGTTTAGTAAAAGAGGGACAAAAACTGAAAATTTACGGCGGTGGTATTCTCTCGTCTCCGGCGGAAACCATGTATGCATTGGGTGGTGATTTGGCGGTTCGTGAGCGGTTCGATCTGCAAACAGTGTTAAGAACTCCTTATCGTATCGACATCATGCAGCCGAAATATTACGTGATCGACGAGCTGTCTGAGCTCTTCCAAATCAGTCAGGAAAACCTATTACAGCAAGCTGATCTCGCCATCGATGCGGGGTTACTACCACCACTTTTTGAACCCAAGGAACCAACACATGTTGAATGAACAAAAATGCGAAGCCTGCAGTATCGACGCGATTGCCCTAAGTAAAGACGAGCAACAGTCTTTATTGTTGGAGTTGTCTGATTGGCAAATCATCGAAAGAGACAGCATCCCACAGCTTGAGAAGGTGTTTAAGTTTAAGAACTACAAACAAGCGTGGGCATTCAGCAACAAAGTGTCAGAATTGGCGGAAGAAGAGTTTCACCACCCTTCGATCTTACTGGAGTGGGGCAAAGTCACCGTCACTTGGTGGAGCCACTCAATCAAAGGTCTGCACAAAAATGACTTCATCTGCGCCTCACGTTGCGATGTGTTCGCCGTGAGTGAATAGACTTTTGGGGTTCGAGGAGGCGTCTTTCTTGGTTCTGTGATGCGATTATCTAATTATTCGGCTCATTAGGTGAGTCGAATAACTGTTTAAACGGCTCATGGTATGAGTTGAATAAGCGATACTTTCTCATCAAGGGTATAACTTCTCTCAAACTAGCTTGACCTGCATCAGCGACTTGATGGTTTCTCGTCCTACAACCCCCACTATTGCTCATAGTATTGGTTTTATGAGGCTGCTCTATGATATATTTCTCGGCCAAGCGTATTACAGACGAAGGCTAATAATGTCTATCAACCTTTCACTCCTTCCACCCAGTGAGAAAAATAAAATCGAACTGGATAAGCAAGCATCGTTTCTTGTTTGGAAACTGAAGCAAGCGAAATGTGGCCCTGAAGCCATTGTTGAAGAAGCAATGAAGCTAGGTGATCCAGAAGAAAAGGCTTGGTTTGATCAGTCTGTTGAAAAATACAAACGGGTAATGGGTGTCGCATAAACGCAGATAAACCTTACCCAGCAAAGCTGTTGAATTGAAATGACACAGTAATTTGCTAGAATTTGCACCGTTAATTGAATCAGAGAGAAGATCCCGATGGGAAGAAGTTTTGAAGTGCGCAAGGCCTCAATGGCGAAAACTGCAGGCGCAAAAATTAAAGTTTATTCTAAATACGGTAAAGAGATTTACGTACTGGCTAAGAACGGTAGCTCTGACCCAGACATGAACTTACCTCTTAAGCACCTGATTGCTAAAGCGAAGAAAGACCAAGTACCCGCTCACGTTATCGACAAAGCGATCGATAAAGCGAACGGCGGCGGCGGTGAAGACTTCCAACCAGCTCGTTACGAAGGTTTTGGCCCAGGTGGCACAAGCGTAATCGTTGACTGTCTAACTGACAACGGCAACCGTACTTTCCAAGACGTTCGCCAATGTTTCGTTAAAACTGGCGCGAAAATCGGTGTTGAAGGTACTGTTTCTCACATGTTCGCTCACCAAGCTGTATTCCAGTTTGCAGGCGAAGATGACGAGATCATCCTAGAAATGCTGATGATGGAAGACGTAGACGTGACTGACGTTGAGCTAGAAGACGGTGTTATCACTGTATTCGCTCCAACGACTGAGTTCTTCAAAACGAAGACAGCACTAAACGCTGCGTTCCCAGACCTAACGCTAGACGTCGAGGAAATCACTTTCGTTCCTCAAACAACTACGCCAGTAGCTGAAGAAGATTCTGAGAAATTCCAGAAGTTCTTAGACATGCTTGACGACTGTGATGACGTTCAGCAGGTTTACCACAACGCTGAGCTGTAATATCAATCTATAATTGATAGCTTTGCTCTTGTGAGTAGAATGTAGAATACAAAAAACCGAGCCTAGTGCTCGGTTTTTTTATGGGCGTAATTCAGACGTTTATCCGTGAGAATGACTCTTTGATCGCAACCCCTTGATGGCAGCTTCTAGATCATAGCTCCTAGAGCATAAGTCCTTGATCATCGTTCCGTGACATCAGGTATGCAAAGCGCTCTCGGGCGACAAATCCATGCTGAGAGTTTTCTGATCAAAGGAAGCACGGTGAGGTTGAGCGTGATAGCACACGGCCAAGCAATGAAAAAGCTTTGTAGCCAGATTGGCGGCCACTCGGGGTTGAATCCCATTTTGTAGCCAGAAATTAACCCAGACATGATAGTCGCCATGGTCAGGGAGGATAAAATCGCGGTTACCCAAAATTGTTTGTTGTTCATACTGTGTTCTCCCGTGATTTTCTGTTGTTGATGAGATAAGGTTACATCTATCCATTAATGAGAAAAATAGGCACATATAGAAGTATGAATTTCATATTTGGAAACATTGATGATCTGTTCTTATTCTGTGCAGTGGTTGAAGAGGGCTCTTTGCTATCGGCTTCTAAACGGCTGCAACTCCCAGTGTCGACTATGTCGCGTAGGCTAACCGCATTGGAAGATCGCCTGAATATCCGACTTTTAGAAAAGAAAGGTCGTGAGCTGGTGGCCACCAAAGACGGCGAGGCGGCCTTTTCTGCACTGAGCAGCGGCATGGAGTCGATTCATCAGGGCTTTAATAGCTTGCTAGAAGAGCGTGACGCTATTCAAGGCAAGATAAAGCTCGCCGTACCTCACAACTTCTATAGTGGCTTTTTAAGGTCGATGGTAGAGCAATTCCTCACTCAATATCCGAACGTTCAGCTCGACCTTACCTTGAGCCAGCAACAGTTTATCCCGCAGACCGACCGTGACTTACTGATCACGTTTAAGATCTCAGAGATGGAAGGCATGATTGCTCGTCCACTTTTCAAAGCCAAACACGGATTTTTCGCGAGCCAAGAATACTTAGATTCGCGTGAGACGATTGAAAAGCCGGACGACCTAGAGCTTCAAGACTGGATCAACGTTGATGATGTGTTTGATATGCCACTCTACAAATCCGACCGCTTGGAACAGATGATCACGATTAAACCCAAGTTCATTGTCAACGATATTCATGCGGTAGCGGCGGCCGCGCAAAAAGGCTTGGGGCTTGCTTCATTGCCTTTTCGTCATGTATCCCCTGAGATGAATTTGATTCAAGTGCTCCCTGAGTATCATCGGGGTGATCGCCAAGCGTATTTAGTGTACAAAGAAAGAAAATATCAGCCAAAGGCTTTGACCCTGCTTATTGATGCGTTGATTGAGAGTGTTCGATCTTTTCATAGCGATGACTTGGTCAAATAAAAGGAGAAAGAAATGAAAGTAAGTTTTATCGGGCTAGGCGTTATGGGCTTCCCAATGGCAGGCCACCTAGTCAAAGCCGGTTTTGAAGTAACGGTGTTTAACCGCACTCACAACAAAGCATTAGACTGGGCTGATAAACACCAAGGTAAAACGGCAGAATCTGTGGCTGAGTGTGTCGCAGAAGCTGACGTGGTATTGGTTTGTGTAGGTAATGATGACGACGTACGCAGCATGACAACCAGCGAAACAGGCGCATTGGCAGCAATGAAGCCAAACGCGATTCTTGTCGACCACACTACAACGTCTGCTGTGCTGTCTGAAGAGCTTGAAGTGGCAGCGAAGCAAGCTGGTGTTCGCTTTATGGACGCGCCTGTATCTGGTGGCCAAGCGGGCGCAGAAAACGGCGTGCTAACCATCATGTGTGGCGGAGAACAAGCGCTTTTCAACGACCTTCAACCTGTGTTCGAAGCTTACGGTAAGTCGTCAGTTCTGATGGGTAAAGTAGGCCAAGGCCAACGCGCAAAGATGGTCAATCAGATCTGCATTGCAGGTGTATTGAATGGTCTTTCTGAAGGTTTGGTACTTGCAGAGAAACCAGGTCTTGATATCCCAACTCTGGTTGATTGCCTTAAAAATGGCGCTGCCGGTTCATGGCAGATGGAAAACCGCGCGACCACAATGGCGCAAGATAAATTCGATTTCGGCTTTGCCATTGATTGGATGATCAAAGACTTAGGTTTCTGCCTAGATGAAGCAGAACGCCAAGGCATCCAACTTCCTTTGACGGAAAAGACCAACAACGCCTACAAGACACTGTCTGCCCAAGGACAAGGTCGCATGGATACATCAGTATTGATGAAAGCTGTAGTTGAAGAGACTAAGAAGTAGAAGAGACGAAAAAGTAGAAGAAACTAAGAAATAGAAGAGTTTGAATAGTAGACGAGATTAAGTAGAGAGACTAAAAGTCGTCGAAGCTTCGCTCTGTTTTGACAAAATAGCCGCTAACTAGCGGCTATTTTTTGTTTTTAATCAAAAAGAAAAATAACATATCTTTCAACAATGTAAGTGGTTGTAAGCTTATTTTGGTTGAAAGTCCATCAGCACCGTTCGCGTGCTGCGAGATCTGTATCAATTTCGCTTCACTCTATGCTGGTGAATTGTTTAATTGATCAAGTTATGTTGCTATTCCATTACAAAATAGTTGAGGAACGATCGCAGTTTGAACTGGTCTGTTTAGGTTGGTGGGTTATAAGTCAATGATAAAATCATTAAAAAGCGTGATACAATTATCATTATTAATAAATTCCCATACATTATTTTTCAGGGTTATATGAAATCAATATCAACAAAGCTTCTTCTAGTTCCACTGTTCTTTTCTATCTTTTTAGTTGTAAGCAACTTAAAAAGCGAAGCTACTTCAAATGAGGTTATGGACAGTTTTCACTCTGTGTACGAGGACCGAGTCATTCCGTTATCTGATTTGAAAAGTATTTCGGATTTGTACGCGGTAAGCGTGATTGATGCGGCGAATAAATACCATGTGGGAATGATAGAGCAGACGGCTTTTTATTCTGGTGTTTCTGTTGCGATGAAAGAGGCTCATGAGCTATTCCTTCATTATCTGGCAACGCAGCTAACACGAGAAGAAGAGGGGTTGGCAAAAGAGCTTCAACTTAAAATAGACAAGGTGGAGCGAGAAGTACCATTAATTCTTGATAAACATAGAAATATGATGATTGATGATTCTGAGATGATCACTCAGCTTTATCTCCTTGTTGATGATATGGGAGGCGTTCTTGGTGAATTGATCTCATTGCAATTGGACGTCGCTAAGGAAGAATTAGCCCATTCTGATTCAGTTTTAGAGTCCAACTCTTCTTTCTCATGGTGGCTGGTTCTTTTCTCTTCTATCGTTGCTTCTGGCTCATCTTATTTCCTAGTGAAAAGAGAATTGAGAAATTTGCCATTGATCGTAAATTGGATTAGAGCCCTTGAGAATGGACGTTTATCGGACGTTAAATTGAAAGAGGGTGGAAATGAGCTCGACACTATTTCAGATTCTTTGTCTCAACTGTCTGCAAAATTGAATGATATCCTGTCACAGGCAGGTGTAAGCATGAATTCAATTAACCAAAAGCAAGAAGAGTCTTTAGCTCTGATAGAGCGATCCCAGAGTAACTCTTTGAATGAACTATCATCGGTAGAGCAAATCGCGACGGCCGCGACTGAGTTATCTTCAACAGCAAGAGATGTTGCAGACAACGCACAAAGAGCTGAGCAGTCAGCGATGGAAGCGAATGACATTATTCAGCTAAGCCATGGAACATTGAAAAACTCAACTGACACGACAGAAGAAATTTCTGAATCAATATCAGAAACTCAAACGGTCGTGAATTTACTTAGAGAGCACTCAGAGCGTATCAGCAGTGTTGTTGAGGTAATTAAGAACATCTCTGAGCAAACCAACTTGTTAGCGCTTAATGCCGCGATTGAAGCGGCTAGAGCCGGTGAGCAAGGAAGAGGGTTTGCTGTTGTTGCTGATGAAGTAAGAGCTTTGGCTGGGAAAACTCAGCAGTCGACTATCGATATTCAAGAGATCATTGCGCAGTTACAAGACCAATCTAAGCAAGCGGATGAATCTATGGTGAAAAACGTTGAACTGATGCGCTTAACAAAGTCTACGACCGATGAGCTTGCTCAATCTTTTCATTCGATATCAGAAAAGGTTTTAAGTATTTCAGAAGTGAATGCCATCGTTGCTACGGCATCAGAAGAGCAAAGTGCCGTTACGACAGATATATCGACACAGCTTGAAAATATGAACATATTGGTTCAACAAAACATTGAAGGCATTGATCAATCTGCACAAGCAAACCAAAGCGTTGTTGAAGTGACGAAAGAACTCAACTCAGAGCTAAGTTTCTTTAAGTTAGATAAATAATGAGTCATGCAGTGTGCCTTTTCTTTAGATGTGAAGCATAGTTGATTTAGACCATGACAAGATAGCCGCCATTGAGCGGCTATTTTTTTGTCTGTATTTTTTGTCTCTCTTTACCGTTCACACTCTCGAACAACCATTCACTCCTCGTAATTACCATTCGTCGCATTGATAAAACGGCATGACAAATTCTAGTTAACCTTTCAACGTCAACATTTGAAAGGGATTAGAAATCATGACTACTTCACACTCATTTAATTCAGGCTCTACCACTTCTCTGCTTAAGCGTTCATTACTGATTGCGCTTGTTTCTTTTGCACCGTCGTTAGCTTTGGCTAACCCAAGCTCTGACGTGCTCGATATCTATAATCAAGCCGCGCAAGGCAATGAAGACTTGGTTGAAGTAGCGTATGAACGCCTGAATGACACGTTACAACAAAATGGTGCTACGCCACTGACTTTGGTTTATCTAGGCAGCACAGAAACCCTGATGGGGCGTGATGCGTTCTTACCTTGGAACAAGATGAAGTATGTGGAGAAAGGCTTATCAACCATTGATAAATCACTGGTGCTGCTGAAAGACGAAGACCAACCGATTCATGAGCAACCTCGTGTTCAAGGGCTGCCAGATTCTTACCTAACTCGCGCAATGGCCGCCGTTACTTACACCTCGCTACCCGACATGTTTAACCATTTCGATCGTGGTTATGACTTGTTCCTCTCGTTACTTGCGGAAGATGATTTCCAACAACAACATTTCGCTGCGACCTCATGGATTTACCGTTACGCCATTACCGCATCGATTCGTGCTGAAGACTTCGAGCAAGCACAGGTGTGGCTTGAAAAAATGGAAAATACCGATGCCGGAAACATCGAGACCATGACAGCGAAGGCCCTAATAGCGAAAGCCAAGTAACAGTTGCCAAAGCCAAATAACAGCTGTGAAAGCTCAATTTCGGCTTGCGAGAGCTTGAGAATGGATTGGTAATAAGAGGACAACGAAATGATTGAATTTAAAAATATCGGCAAAGCATATGTCACGGGCGGTCAACGTGTTGATGCATTAAACGGGGTCGATGGACATATCCAACGCGGTGAAATGGTGGCGCTGTGTGGGCCGTCTGGGTCAGGGAAAAGCACACTTTTGAATATTCTTGGATTGTTGGATATGGACTACCGAGGCGAGATAAATATTGATGGCCAACCATATCCGACAGAGAAAATCGCCGCTGCACGTTTTCGTCGTCAGTCGTTGGGTTTTGTATTTCAGCGCTTCAATTTGGTTCCTGTGATGACGGCGCTAGAAAACGTCGCTTACCCATTGATGTTGAACCAATGCTCAAAACAAGAACAGCAGACCAGAGCTCAAGAGATGTTAGAGCGTGTTGGGCTAGGAGATTACGTTCATCACCGTCCAGACAACCTTTCAGGCGGTCAGCAGCAACGTGTTGCGATAGCCAGAGCCCTTATCCATAACCCAAGCTTGGTGATTGCCGATGAGCCGACCGCTAGCTTAGACAGCCACACCGCCAACCTTGTGATCGACATTATGAAAGAGCTTGGCCACGAAATGGGCACGACTTTTATTGTCGCAACGCACGACCCAAGAATGGCACAGCGCTGCGATCGAGTCATTGAACTTATCGACGGTCAACTGGCGCCACAAGCTGTAACCACGGAGGCGATCTCATGGGCAAGTTAACACAAAGAATGAGCACGTTTTTACTTCCAACTTCGGTGCGTTTGGCGTGGCTTAATTTATTAAGAAATGGTCGCCGCAGTCTGCTTTCGGTATTGATTATCGCCATTGCGGTATTTGCGCTGACGTCGGCAGGAGGTTACGGGCTTTACACCTACGAATCTTTGAGAGAATCGACCGCTCGAGATACTGGTCATCTTACTTTGAGCACGCCGGGATACTTTGAACAAGACGAAGACATGCCGCTGAGCAATGGTCTGGACAACGTTCAAGCGCTAACCAAGAGCATTATTGGCGACAGCGACGTGCGTGGTGTGCAGCCGCGAGTCTATTTCAGCGGTTTGGTGTCTAACGGCAGCAAGTCGACCATTTTTATGGGAACAGGCGTGAATGAGCGTGAGTTCGATATGAAAGGACCTTTCCTTGATGTGCGCAGCGGGCAAACCCTGTCGGATGTGAAATCCCCAAGATACGACAGCCAAGAACCACAAGTGATGCTAGGAACTGACCTTGCTCGTAACCTCAAAGTTGCGGTTGGTGATTGGGTTACACTGCTTGCGACTACTAGTGATGGCGCTTTGAATGCCTTTGATTTTAAGGTGCAGGGCATCTACTCGACAGGGGTGCCTGAGCTGGATAAGCGTCAGCTTTACGTACACATCACCACTGCTCAAGAGCTTTTGGCCTCAGACAAAGTCAGTACCTTGTCGGTGTTCCTATTTGAAACCAACAAGACCTCGACCGTTCAACAGCGTATCCAAACTGCTTTAGATCGAAATAGCGCGAGCCAAAACGATCAAGGCGCAGAGATCGAGATCACCCCATGGCAAGATCGCGCGTTTTTCTACACCAAGGTTAAAGATCTTTACGACCGTATCTTCGGCATCATGGGCGCAGTGATGGCATTGGTGGTGTTCGTGTCTTTGTTTAACACTATGACCATGTCGGTGACAGAACGTACTCGTGAAATCGGCACCTTGTCGGCACTCGGGAGTTACCCCTCTGAAATCGTCACAGGCTTCTTAAAAGAGGCGGGATTGCTGGCTGTGATTGGCAGCGCGATAGGCGCATTAGTGAGTGGCTTAGTGTCGGTGTTATTGCTGGTGGTTGATATCCAAATGCCACCACCTCCGGGTCGAACCGAAGGCTACCCACTCAACATTTACTTCTCATTAGAATTGGTTGGTTACGCTACTTTAGGTGTGCTGACGATATGTTTGCTGGCAGCTTATTTCTCTGCTCGCAAAGGCGTGAATAAGCCAATCACGGAGGCGCTGGTTTATGTATAAATTTACTCGTTTACTCACTGTTTTAGGTTCTGTATTGGTTCTGGTTTTAGTATCGACACCAAGCTGGGCGGTTGATTCACAACAAGTCACTGAGATGATTGCCAAGGCAGACAGCTATCGTTTGAACAGCGCACAAGCCTCTAAGGTAGTGTCTTTGGTGGCGCTGTATCAAGACGAGCAACTGGACAAAACCCGTGAATACAACGTCTACACAAGGCCAAACCGAGAGTCATTAGTGGTCTTTAAATCAGCCGTTGAGGCTGGTCAAAAGATGCTGATGATAGAAGATAATTATTGGCTACTGATGCCGAAATCTCGTCGCCCAATTCGTATCACACCGATGCAAAAGCTATTGGGAGAAGCTTCTGTGGGGGATATCTCGACGCTCACTTGGAGCGAAGATTACCAAGGTGAGTGGGTTGCCGAGCAACAGGTTGAGATGCCGACTGGCGAGACACTCGATACCCATCACCTAAAGCTCGCGGCGAAAACCAAGGGTGCCAGTTATCAATCGATTGATCTGTGGTTAACGGCAGACCGAGCGTTTCCAGTTAAAGCGGATCTTTATCTGCGTTCAGGAAAGCTGGCGAAACAAGCGTGGTTTACTGAAGGTGTGCGTGATGGATTACCCACAGTGATGTCGATGACCTTGCTCGATAAGATTCAACCAAGCAAGAAAACCGTGATTGAGTATCGCGAAGTGATTGAGCAAAGCTTGGAAGACAAGTATTACAACCCTGCTTACTTATCGCGTAACAGCGTGTCTGGGCTGTAGGTGAGCGTCATGAAAGCTTCCAATCGCCGATTCCACATTAAGTCTTCAATCGCTACTTTGCTTGCCTTGTCTTGTGTGAGTCACCCGATTCAAGCGGACGATCTGAGCTTGGCGTGGGACTGGCAACTCAGTGCAGAAGCGATTGAATCGCGAGAGTCGCCATTTAGCCCTTTACCATCTGATAATCGTCAGTCTTTGAATGGCTTGTTGGATCTTGAGGTTGGATATGACAATTGGCTTGGTCTGTTCGCAGTGAAAGCCAACGATATTCTAAGCAATAACCCTCAACAACAAGACGCAAGCTTTGAATCTGAATTCATTGTGCGTGAGTTGTTTTGGCAAGGTGGTGTTGAGCTGTCGAATTCATTAATCGGTGACCACTATCTTGATATTACGCTTGGTAAGGTTCGTTTGGATTGGGGCGTGGGTTATGGCTATCGACCGTTAGACATCATCAAGCCGTATCGACAAAACCCAGTGGGTATTGTCGCAGAAGAGGGCGCGGGTGTGGCCTCGGCGTCACTGTTCGATATGACGGGAGAATGGACACTGCTTTACAGCGATTCGTCATGGACTTCTCAAGACGTAAATGAATTCGAAAAGCAGAACCAACAACAAGGCTTTGGGCTGCGTCGTTATAACCTGGTGGGCGATCACGAATATCAATGGGTCGCTTATTATGACGATGTACGTCACGGCTTGCTTGGGGCGAGTTTAGTGTCGGTGTTGAACCTCGCTTGGGAGTTTCATGGCTCGGTGGTCTATCAACGACAAAGCCTTGGCTACAGTCAGCCTAACATACTGCTTAAACCGGTTTATCTTGAAGAGCAGGGCGAAGCTTATCAAGCGTTGGCAGGACTAACATGGGCCAATGACACGGGTCACAATGTGGTCTTGGAATATTGGTTTGATAGCCGCGCTTGGAGCAATTCTGAATGGCAAAGTGCAATAGAAAGTGCCGAGTCTTTGTCGGTTAATTCGATGACAGCATCACTGGCAGGGTCTTACGCGCAAGGTTATCAACACGCCAATTTGGTTCAGCACAACATCATGTTTCACTGGTCTTTGGATTCGACACATGGCTGGCTTGAAGATATTACGCCAACATTCGATGTGATGTTGTCTCCTCAAGACGGCGGTTTTATTGCGACTCAGTGGCTCAATTATCAAGCATTAGATAATGGCAATTCATCGTTGGATTTGGAACTTGCTGCACGCTTTCTAGGCGGTAAAAGTGATTCTGCTTACGCCAGCTTACCCGATAGTCATATGATTCTCTTAAATATCAAAGGGCGATTTTAATGGACACTTCTTCAAACAGTCGATTTTCATGGATTAAGAGTTTCGCGTTCACCACGCTATTTTGTGTTCTTATTGCGATTACAACCCATACGATTTGGGGCGGCGGATTAACGGTTAACCTGGCAATCAGTTTTGGCTTTGGTTACAGCGCCGTGGGTTCTTCTTTCATCTTGGTGAAGTTGTTTAAGAGGACATCTCGAACGCTTGAAGTGGGTATCTCAATGGTGATCGCGATGACCTTTGGTACCTTGAACGCGCACTATTGGTTGAACGGATATTTCGGAGCCAATATCTCGGACCTTAAATCTGTCGTGTTGCTCGGTGTGATCTTCTGTTCGGTTTGCTATTACTATTTCTATACCCGAGAGCAGCAGTTACGTGCCGATAACGAATTGGAAGTGGCCAAGCGTCGTCAGGCCGATCAAGAAAAGGTGGTGGTGCTCAGTCAGCTTAAACAACTACAGAGCCAAATTGAACCGCACTTCTTGTTCAACACACTTGCGACCATCAATGTGTTGATTGAGAGTGACAGCGCGAAAGCCAAGTTGATGCTCGAAAAACTGACTGACTTATTGCGTGTGACTTTGAAAAACAGCCGCAACGAGCAATCGACCATCGCACAAGAGGTCGACTTGTTAGACGCTTATCTTAATATCCAAAAGATACGCTTGGGGGAGCGCTTAACGTTCTCGATTGAAACACACGAGATTAGTGAATTGCAGGTGATTCCACCGTTCTTGATTCAACCTTTGGTCGAGAATGCACTCACACACGGTATTGAACCCAAAGCCGCTGGTGGCCAAGTGAATATTCGTATTACTCAACAATCCCAGCAGCTAAAAATTGAAGTGGCTGATAATGGCGCTGGGTTGAAAACGCCTTCTGCGAATACGGGTCACGGTGTTGGGTTAAGCAATATTCGTCAAAGAATAGAAACCCTGTATGGTGATAAGGCGAGCCTAACGATTACTGAACACGCTGAAGGTGGGGTAGTCTCAACGATCTTGTTACCGTTGACTGATGCAGCCGCCTAGAATTACAGACCAGAAAGCACAGAACAGTGACGAAAAATAGACGATTTACAGTGTGAATTTAAAGGACTAACCATGAACAACCCAGCAGTACAGCCGAGATCGGAAGAGCGGT
>NZ_AJZM02000257.1:494-1211 GCF_000272405.2 Vibrio tasmaniensis 1F-187 | reverse complement strand
CGCCATGTCTGCGGTTCGACTGTACGCGTAGTCCCAATGCCCGTCTTTAAGCTCGTTGGGGTTAATGGTGAGCGCTTGTCCTGTTTTGGATTGCGCTTTGATGCCTTCCTCATTGGCTTGCGTGATGCGGTATTCGACGTTGGCTTTGATGTCACGACTTTTATCGGTAAAGCGCGTGATGATTTTATCGCCCGTCGAAAGTGGCTTTTCTGACGCAGAGAACAGGGTGGTGAAGCGGTGGTCACGGTTGCGCGGTAAGAATGGCCTAGTCTTACCTGTCGCTGCGTCTTGAAGTGTCACCACGCCATGCTCTGAGTCAACGTGAGTGATTGTCGCGTACTCACCGGGTCTGGTGCTCAATATCAAGCCTTTTTGATACGGCATCATGGTAGTGAGCTCTTCACCCGTGGCGCCGATTGAGCGTAGCCGGGTTGCGACGACGTTCTCTTTGCCTAACTCACTCTGTTTCATCAAACCGACACGGATGTATTCGGTGATGGTGTCACGCTCCTTGTTGGTGTAAGCGATGATAAGCGTGTTTTCTCTGGTTTCTGGGGTGCGCTCTAAATAGTCTTTGGCGACCACATAAGGCAGCTTCTCTGTGGCGGTGAGCTGCGCTCTGCGTCGGTCTTTGTCGTTTTCATCCAGCGTAGAAATGACATGCTGGCTGTTGCCCTGGGTGTCAGGGGTTTGCTGCTGGAGTTTGTCTAGGGCGCT
>NZ_AJZM02000257.1:0-484 GCF_000272405.2 Vibrio tasmaniensis 1F-187 | reverse complement strand
TGCGTCGGTCTTTGTCGTTTTCATTCAGCGTAGAAATGACATGTTGGCTGTTGCCTTGGGTATCAGGGGCTTGCTGCTGGAGTTTATCTAGGGCGCAGAGCGGCTGTTTATCAATGGTGTTTTGCTGTGCATTGTGCAAGATGTCATTTTGTGGACGTACCATATCGGTCATGTAAGCGGTATCGATGCGACCTTGGCTCATGGCCAGCTCAAAGGGTTTACCGGCACTGAGTGACAATAACTGCTCTTTATCGCCCAATTTGGCTGTTTTGGACTGACTGTCATTGACCAGCTTTGTGAACTCATCGGCTTGCTTGTTGCTGACCATGGAGCTTTCATCGAGAAAGAACAAGGTGTGTTGATAGTCACTGGCTTCTCGATTGCCTTGTCGGATGTCAGAAAGCAAACTGTCTAGCGTTTGCGCTTTCACGCCTTTGCTTTCGAGCTCTGCTACCGCAGCGTGCGTGGGCGCAAGACCGATGAC
>NZ_AJZM02000256.1 GCF_000272405.2 Vibrio tasmaniensis 1F-187 | reverse complement strand
CCATGTTCCGTTAAGTTGTCCGCACTACACTTGTATTAGCCGAAGAGCAAAGCAAGTTGATATCTCATTTAAGATAAAAACGAGAGGTGTGATACTGCACTTAACTATTGATACTACTGGCCTTAGTTTTTATGGCGAAGGCGAAGGCGAATGGAAAATCAAAAAGCACGGGACGAATGGTAAGCGTAGAGTAGTCTGGAGAAAGCTGGATATTGCAGTCAATGCAAGCACTCATGAAATCATTGCAGCAGAGCTAAGTTTATCGACGGTTACAAATGGAGAAGAGGCAGCCTTTTGGGAACGCGGTCATCCTCGAAATCTCGCAGTGGGTTGCCAGAAATTATACAGTTCAAATAAGTATTGAAAAGAGCGGTATGGTTACAACAAACGCTCACTCTCAGAAACAGCAATGTATCGAATTAAACATTCGCTTGGTGGCCGTTTAAGTCTAAAAAATTACAATGCACAGGTGGGTGAAACTTACGCAATGATAAAAGCGTTGAACAAACTTACTGGGTAGGCATGCCTGATACTTGTCGTGTTGACTAAAAAGCATGCGAAACGGTTTCGCTCTATCTCTAAATTTAATTACGCAACAAAGCCCACTACGAACATAGATCCCGACTTAAACGACGCCCTTAATATCCGTGATAAAGGCCTTCTAGAATTAAAGGCGGCTGGACAATCGTCTCTGCTTATAGAAACTGCGTAAGTCTTGATGCTATCGAACAACGGCTAACGAAATAAGAAGCACTGCCTGATAGGGCGGTGAGTCGTCAATTAAAGAAGCTTATAGGTTGTTTGATTTAAATTTTGATGATGATTGGAATAAAAGCACTAAAAATAAATGACACATCGGATTTGTTGTTTATAAAATTTACCCTACTATCCGCCAGCTCAATTAATTCGAGCTAAATAATAAATAATCATGAGGAAAATGTTATGTCTATTACTTTTCAAGGAAATCCTGTTTCAATTTCTGGTCAACTCCCTAAACCTAATCAAGTAGCTCCTAGCTTTACGCTTTGTGACAAAGATTTAAATGATCTAACTTTAGAAAGCTTAAAAGGTAAAAATATCCTATTAAATATTTTCCCTAGTATCGACACTCCTGTCTGTGCAACAAGTGTTCGTAACTTTAACGAAAAAGCAGCCAATTTAGATAATACTATTGTGTTGTGTATTTCTGCCGATATACCTTTTGCTATGAATCGTTTCTGTGGTGCAGAAGGAATTGATAATGTAAAAACGGCTTCTTTCTTCAGAGAGCCTTCTTTCACTGAAAACTTCGGCGTAAACTTAAATGAAGGTGCACTAAAGGGATTTTCAGCAAGAGCAGTTATCGTAATTAATAGTGAAGGTGTTGTAAAATATAGTGAGCTTGTTCCAGAAATCACGACTGAACCAAATTATGAAGCAGCAATGGCAGCTTTGGTGTGATTATGCGTAAATTACTTGTTCTTGCAGCTGCTATATATTCAACAAATACTTTGGCGCAGTTTGAAACAACTCAAGCTAGCGAGAGTTTTGGGATTAATCAAGTGGTAACACTTGAACAAAATACCAAATTTGATTTAATTGGCTCTACATTAAAGGTGGGCGATTTAATGCCCTCAGCTCAATTAATTACTTCAAATTTAAAAAAATATGATACAAGTAATAAAAGTCAGTCAATAAAAATATATAATATACTCACATCAGTCGACACCCCAGTATGTGTGCAGCAAGGTATTGAGCTTTCTCAATACATAAAAAACAATACCGATGACCTTTATAATATTGAATTCTACGCAATTAGTGCAGACACGCCTTTTGCTCAGCAACGGTTTATTAAAGAACATTCTATTGAAGGAGTGACGTACCTTTCTGATTCTATAGACCATCAATTTGGACTAAACACAGGGACTCAGATTAAACAGTTAGGATTACTTAGCCGAAGTATTATTGTAACGGATACTAACAACAAGGTTATTTATGCCCAACGAGTACCAGAACTGACAACTATCCCTAGTTTAGGGGAAGCAGTAAAAGTAGCGTTAGCTAATCGTTAGCATTTTAACATTAAGAGGCTTAGGCCTC
Source organism: Vibrio tasmaniensis 1F-187 (assembly GCF_000272405.2). Classification (GTDB taxonomy): domain Bacteria; phylum Pseudomonadota; class Gammaproteobacteria; order Enterobacterales; family Vibrionaceae; genus Vibrio; species Vibrio tasmaniensis_A. The sequence continues at coordinate 37 of NZ_AJZM02000256.1, read as the reverse complement.
TTTCTTAAAATCATATCTGATTAATTAATTTTTTATT